>JASFKW010000021.1:0-42320 GCA_050118435.1 Gammaproteobacteria bacterium
CGGGGCTGTGCCGAGCTCTGGTGGAGGGGGGAGGATTCGAACCTCCGAAGGCTGAGCCGTCAGATTTACAGTCTGATCCCTTTGGCCACTCGGGAACCCCTCCCAAACGCAAGCCGCGTATTTTGATCCAGGCCGGGTGCGCTGTCAACCGCGACAGGGGGCCGGCGCCCCTTTCGATCTGCAGACAAGTCTGCCTCTTTAAAGCGCTTTCTGGTACCATGCAGCCGCCACGCGGGGAGCCAGGGTCCTCGGGGTGACGACGACGCAATAATAACGCTGTACCGACTGGAATCGGGGTTATCAACGAATGAGAGTAACCATCTACGGCTCCGGCTATGTGGGGCTGGTCACGGGGGCCTGTCTGGCGCAGGTCGGCAACGATGTCCTGTGCGTGGATATCGATGCCGAGAAAATCGAACGCCTGCGCTGCGGCGAAAGCCCGATCTACGAGCCCGGGCTCGCCGAAATGCTAAAGGCGAACCAGGAGGCGGGGCGGCTGAACTTCACCCTGGATCCCACCGAAGGCGTGGCCCACGGACTTTTTCAGTTCATCGCCGTCGGCACACCCCCGGATGAAGACGGCTCTGCCGACCTGCAGCACGTGCTCGCGGTTGCAGGTTCCATCGGCCAGCACCTGAATGACTATCGGATCATCGTCAACAAATCGACGGTGCCGGTGGGCACCGCGGACCGGGTGCGCGATCATACCCAAGCGGTGCTCGACCGACGCGGTGTGAACGTCGAATTCGACGTCGTGTCCAATCCGGAATTCCTCAAGGAAGGCGCCGCAATCGAGGATTTCATGCGCCCTGACAGGATCGTCATCGGCACCGACAACCCCAGGACCACGGAGCTGCTGCGCGCCCTGTACACGCCGTTCAACCGAAGTCACGAGCGGATACTCGCCATGGATATCCGCTCGGCCGAGCTAACCAAATATGCGGCCAATTCCATGCTGGCGACCAAGATCAGCTTCATGAACGAGCTTTCCAATATCGCCGAAAAGCTCGGTGCCGATATCGAGCAGGTGCGCATCGGCATCGGCTCCGATCCGCGAATCGGCTACCAGTTCATCTATCCCGGCGCCGGTTACGGCGGCTCCTGCTTTCCCAAGGACGTGCGGGCGCTGGAGCGCACCGCGCTCGGAAGCGGCTATACGCCACAGCTCCTCCAAGCCGTGGAGGCGGTCAATTTCCGCCAGAAGAGAAAGCTCTTCGACAACATCGCCCTGCATTACAACGGAGATCTCAAGGGGAAAAACTTCGCCCTCTGGGGTCTAGCCTTCAAGCCCAACACCGACGACATGCGCGAAGCCTCGAGCCGGGTGCTCATGGAGGCCCTGTGGGAACAGGGCGCCTCGGTGCGTGCCTTTGATCCGGAGGCCGAGGGAGAAACCGCCTGCATCTATGGAGAGCGCGACGACCTGATCTTGTGCGAGACCGCCGAAGACGCGCTGCAGGGTGCCGATGCGCTCATCGTCATCACGGAATGGAACCAGTTTCGCAGCCCGGATTTTGATCAGATCCGGGCCACGCTGAAGCAACCGGTGATTTTCGACGGTCGCAACCTGTACGATCCCAGGTTCCTCGCCAAGCGGGGATTCACCTACTACTCGATCGGCCGCCATCCCGTAGCTGCCCTGACACCAGGGACGCGAGACTGATGCCAAGAAGGAGATCCTGCCGTCCGGGCGGCCGAAACACCCCATCAACGCGAAGCCGTAAGGCCGGACCGCAGCCCACCCCCCTGCGCGCTCACATGTGGCGGCTGAATTCCGTGTGTTGAGCCTCGCCCATCAGGGCTTCGAAGGTCTCCGCGCTCACGTGAATCAGCTGCTCGTGATCACCGGCCTCGAAATAGATATCGGACTGTTCGGCCAGCGCATCGTCAACAATGGTTTCAAGCTGATAGATGCTGCCAAACGGGGGCACCGCGCCGGCTTCACAATCCTTGAACAGCGCCTCGAGCTCCTGCTCGGTAGCCAGCCCCAGCTTGCGCCGGGTCTGCCGATGGAGCTGCGCCAGATCGACTCTGCATGAGGCCGGGAGCACGGCCAGCAGATATCCGCCGTCGTCCTCCAGCACCACGGATTTTGCGATCATGTCGCCGGGGACATGGGCGGCCTGCGCCGTTTCCAGGCTGCTGGCGGAATGCGGATGAGCCAGCACATCGTAATCGGCGTCCTGTTCGACCAGGTAATTGACCACTCGGGTGGCAATGGTCATGGCATCACCCTCCTTTCCGTGACTTCCGCTCTGAGTATAGTTCAAGCGGGGGCCGCGGCCACCGGCCGCCGTTAACGATTCCGTCGGGCCCCGGACCCCTGAGCCGCAACTGTCGTGCGATAATTCAGCGTTCCCCAGCCGGATACCGGGGTATCGATGCACATTCTCATCGCCAGTCTGCTGGTGCTGCTGTTGTTGTTCGGCCCACAGCTCTGGGTGCAACACGTGCTGAAACGCCATGGCCGCGCTCGGGACGACTTTCCCGGCACCGGGGGAGATTTTGCACGGCATCTGCTGAAGCGGCTGGAGCTCCGCCAGGTGGGGGTCGAAGCCAGTGAGCAGGGAGACCACTATGACCCCGCTGCCCGCATGGTACGCCTCACCCCGGACAAGCTGAACGGCAAAACATTGACGGCCGTCACGGTAGCGGCGCACGAGGTCGGCCACGCCCTGCAGCACAAGCTGGGCTACCGGCCGTTGCAGTGGCGCAGCAGGCTGGCAGTGCTGGCTCAGGCGGCGCAGCAGGTGGGAAACGGACTGATCCTGCTGGCGCCCGTGGTGAGCGCGCTGACCCGCGCCCCTTCCTCGGCGGGGGTCATGCTGCTGGCCGGGCTGGCCAGCTTCGGCTCCGCAGCGCTTGTCCACCTGATTACTCTGCCGGTCGAGTGGGACGCCAGCTTCAGGCGCGCCCTGCCGCTGCTGGACGCGGGCGGTTACCTGGCGGGAAGAGACCGCCGCGATGCGCGTCAGATCCTCACCGCGGCCGCGCTCACCTATGTGGCTGCATCGCTGGCCAGCCTGCTCAATCTGTGGCGGTGGCTCCGCTGGCTGCGACGTTGAACCCCCAGCACATTGCGCCGGACAGGCCGAGCGGCTTGAAGACGATTGTCAGTCGGCCACAGAATCCGGCCAAGCCCTGACATCGGCGAGCGGTCCCAGCACCTCGCGCAGCTCATGCAAACGTATCGGCTTCGCTTCGGCCGGCGCGGCAAAGGCTCCGGAGCACACCAGGGCGTAGACGTCGGGCTGCTCCGCAGAGGCGACCCGCATGTATGACTGCATGGCGATCACGCCGCGGCCGTCGCCGTCGGCGCCGGCAAACAGCATCAGCGCCGCGACCCGCGCCGGTAGCGCGCGTCTGACCTCGGTTTCGTTCAGGGACACCGATTCAATGCGAAGCATGCCGGGCCGAATGGTCTGGACCATGGGCAGAGGCTCGCGCATCAGGAAGTAACAAAACGGCGCATACTGATCCATCGCAGCATAGCCCAGAGTTTCGCCGTACTGAACATAGACGCGCGCGAGACCCGCTGGAATCTGTATGCTCCGCTTCACCTCAATCTCGGCACCCGGACCCAGCGGGTTGCTCCAATAGCCACTCGTGGGACCGTAGGCCTGGCAGCCGACGATCAGCGAAAACAACAGCGTAATGTGAACCCGTCGGAGCATTTCTGCCTCCCGGCGGCCGGAAGGGGCACCGGGGGCGGCGCACCTCGGGTTGCGGCCTCCCTTCCCGCGAGCCAGGCTTCGAGTCTGCGACGGCGGTGGCGGATCTGTCAACCGCCGCAGCGCGGCTCAGGGCGGGCCGCTGCGAAGCAGCGCAGCCAGCTCGTTATACCAGCCGACCAGATCTTCCAGCGAGAAAGCGGCATTGGCGGGGCTGGGGTTCGGCGTCACGAACAGCCAGGTGCGTCCTACGCGAAGGTCCTGGCGACCCCAGGCTGATTCCGGCACGCCGGCCGCGGCGAAGCGCGCAAAGCGGGTGTAGGCGAGCTTTCCATGGAACCAGGCGCAGCGAGGCTGGTAGCATTCGATCAGCGCACGCAGCCGCGGCGCCCCGGCGCGGTAATCAGCGGCCCGAAGCTGCGCGGCCCCGCGGGTCGGGCGCTTCACCAGGTCCGTGGATCCGATCGATTCCCGATGCAGCAGCTGCCGCATCGCATCGGGCCCGGGACGCACCTCGCCGGCGAGCAGAGCACTTCCATTGAGCGCTTGCCAGAAGCGGTTTCGCGGATTGGCGAAATAATAGCCGGCGGCAACCGAGGCGAGGGAAGGATTCAATCCAATCGAAAGCAGTCGCAGCCCGGGAGCGAGATAGTCGGGGAGCGTATCCGACGTCATTCGTCCGGCATCTCATGACCTCTGGCAACGGGGCCATAGGGCTCGTCCCGATGCCTGTCATGGTAATGCATCCGGTAACGCACGAACCGGTCGAGCTCGTCGAAATGCAGAAAGGGGTTACCTTCCTTCTGCTCGGCCAGCGTGGAGGTGGGTTTCGCCGCATAGTTGTGGCCGGGCAGGATCAGCGTGTCGTCGGGCAGCCGCTCCGCCATGCGTTTGAGGGTGTGGAACATCTGTTCGGGGTCGCCCCCACGCAGGTCGCACCGGCCACAACCGAAAACAAACAGCGTATCGCCGCTGATCAGCCGATTCCCCACCCGGTAGCAGGCCGAGCCCGGCGTGTGGCCCGGGGTGTGCAGAACCTCGATTTCGGTGTCGCCGAGGGCGATGATGTCGCCGCCGTGGTGCAGGCCCGGCTGACCGGGCTGCCCCCCCCAGAACTGCGCTTCAGACTTCAGGAGATGCAGCTGAGCATCGTAGGCGCGCAGCACCTGCTCGATGCCGTTAATGTGGTCGTGATGGCTGTGGGTCAGAAGAATGTCGGTGATGCGCACGCCTCGCTCGCCAGCGAGCGCGAGAATCTCGGGCACGTCCCAGGCGGGATCGACGACCGCGGCACGCCCGCTGGCGCGATCCTCGATCAGGTAGATGAAATTCTCCATGGGCCCGAGCTCGCGGGCGTGAATTGAAAACGGCGCAGACTGGGGCATCGCAATCTCCTTCAAATCGCGGCGTCGGGGCGCTCCCTCCAGCATCACAGGAACGTTCGCCACTACCGGCCGGACTGGACCCCGGCTACCCGCCCAGAGGCCAGATACCTGTTCAGGTGTGCACTGACGAAGTCCCGGCGCGACCATGATTCCTTCGAGAGCCTTCGCCGATAGGGCTTGCGCGTGACGAAACACCAGGCCAGCGCGCTGTCGCCCGACGCCAACTGCACCGGCACCAGCCGGCGCTCGTACGCCCCACCCTCGAAGCGATCCAGACACTCCAGATCCCGCTGGCTCAGACCGCGGTAGACAATCCCCGGGGTTCGCGCGCCGGCTTTCGGCAACAGGCCGGGGAAGCACTCGCCCCGGACCTGCCTGCAGGCGTAGTCCTCGAGCCAAGCATCTGCACCGTCTCGCGGCCGCCCGACCACCTTCAGCCAGACAGCTGGTACCATCAGGGTTCCGTAACAGAACAACCGCACCGGCATATCACATGCGCCCCAAAGTGATCCATGCGCATCCCGAGGAGGAATACTGGTTCAGGGAAGGATGCCATATTCTCGAGGTCGCCAACCACCCCGGCGATCCCCTGGTTTCCATCGCCCGCGCGCGGCTCGAGCCGGGCGGCCGCACAGAGTGGCACAGTCTGACAGGAACCTGGGAGCGATACCTGATTGTCGAAGGCACCGGCGTCGCCGAGGTGGGAGATCTGGCTCCCGCACGCGTGATGCCCGGTGACGTGGTTTGCATACCGCCGGATACAGCACAACGGATCCGCAATACGGGTCAACGCGATCTCATCTTCTACGCTGTCTGCTCACCGCGCTTTACACCGGCGTGCTACCGTACTCTCGGTGAATGACGCAGTCGCCGCTTGGCGGAGAAATCTCCGGGAGCGGAGAGCGCCTGTGAGCGGGATTCGGAAGGTCTGAGCACAGCTCCGGGGATCCGAAAATGGAACAGACTTTCGGTTGAGTCACCTGGACGCGCAGGCACCCGGACGGAGCCTTCGCAAGGGGCTTACCCGCTTTCCGACCGGGTCCGCCGGAGCTTGCGCTCAACCGAAACGGGCGCGGAGCCTGCGAACCGTCGCCGGTCCGACACCGTGGATCTGAAGCAGCTGCCCATCGGTGGCTTCATGCAGCTGCTGCGCCGAGCGAATACCCGCGGAGAAAAGCGCCTTCGCGCTGGTGACGTTGATTCCGGCCTCACGCACGCCGGCAAAAAATGTCTTCGCTTCCCTGTCGCCGGCCGACGCGAACACCACCGACGCCGGAGCGCCGGCGGCATCCGGGCCGGCCGGCCGGGAAACGGCGGGCACCGAAAAACCGCACCGGTGAAAGGCGACTCGAAGGCGCTCCGGCATTCTCCTGCCCGCGGGCCAGGCCAACAGGCTCTGCTGCAGCAGGGCCTGTGCGGCGGGCAGAGCGATGAGCACCGTCAGCCACTGGGCCACGGACTGGCTCCATGGCGGCTGCAGGCCGCCGTCGAGCCGTTGCACCACGGAACAGCCCAGGACCCCGCAGCCTATGCCGAGAAGAATTGCCGCGCTGCCGATAAACGCCAGACTCCAGGCGTAGGGCTGGAGCCGCGCCCCATGACCGGAGAACCAGCCGCCGGTTTGCTCCTGCCACAAATCGAACACCGTCGGATCTGCGTAGAATTCGTGTTCAGACATATCGCTGCTGCCTGCTGTCTGATGCGGATCACCAGTATCCGCGACTATTCCGACCAGGGCTGTGACGCAGGCCACAACGGGCGATCGGCGTATCCGGGCTGCCGGCCGGCGAGCCCGAGCCGCGGGTCGTCATTGCAAACCCGGGTGGGCGGACAGCCGGGGGAGCGCGCGCGGATGCGCACCAAGGTCACCGCTCACCCCTGCTGCGGCCAGGGTACGCACTGCTAGCGGCCGGCCGGCGGGGCAGTTGAGCCCGGCGCCCGCCCGGCAGCGCCAGCGCCGTCGGGTGACGCCATCGCTGCCGAGCAACAGCGTCTCGCCAGCCTCGAAAGCAGCCTGCGGCGGGCCTACCCGCGCTGGGAGCGGCTGGAACGTCAAAAACCTGCGTAACCGAAGCGGTATTGCCGGGCGCTAACCCGGAATATGGCAGAATAGAGTGTCACAGTGACTCTGACGGAGCAGTTTGGGCATGAGCGAACCGGAACTGACCAAAGAAGAACGCATCCTGCGGATGATGAAGCGCGTCCTCACCGATGTCGCCAAGGACACCGCACCGCACCCGGGTTTGCGCCACCCCCTTTCGGCGGCAACCGTGCAGGGCATCCGCGAGTGTCTCGCCCTGATCAGCGCCCGGGAGCAGGAGCTCGCGCGGGAGCACGGTCGCAGCACGAGCGCCAGACCCCGCTTCATCGACGAGCCCGATCCCGAAGTGGTGGTGCCGCTGGATGTGAGCGCCATGAAGCGCAACCTGAAGAAGAGTGATGATTAGAACCTGTGGCTAAGCCGTACGTTGACAAAGCCGCGCGTGTGTCGACGGGTGTTGGCCGCAGGAAGGCGGCCGTTAAGGCTGCAGGGACGTATCCACGGCGTCCCGTTGACAGATATGAGGCTTTGTCATTGCAGCCTTGATAACGCTTACCCGATCCCCGCGACGGGCAAAGCCGGCTGCGCCGAGCAACACCCTTTCCTGCGATAGCCCGCCCGACGTAGCCCAGGAGCAAAACTCCGAGTTGCCCATTATTGCCAGCAGCCGCGATGAAGCGATTGCCGGAGTACCGACGGCGCCCTGGGGACCTGGCTTACTAGCACGGCCTTTTGTCTCGCGGCGAAAGCAAGCTTCGCCTGCAATGTCCCCCCAGGTGACGTGATCAGCCGCCCCTCAGGGGGTTCATCAACGACCGAAGGGCAAGCCCGAAGCCCCCGCCACAGGACACAGCCGTCGACCGTCCCGGGCTTGTATCCACGGCCTGAGCTGAAAGCTCGCGCCAGCCAACCTACGCGGCCGTGGCAAGCCTGGCTGCAAAGACGCGGCAAAGTTTCTCTGGTAGTGTAGAAGCGACCAGCGGGACATCGAGGCCAGCGCCGACTTGGATCAGTCGATCGTCTTTTCCGTATTCCTCATCTTCACCGGCGCCGCCGCCCTGGCAACGGCGGCCCTGTACGCGCGCCTGTCGGTGATCGTCGCATACATTCTTCTCGGCATGGCCTTTGGCCCGTCCGCCCTCGGGCTGGTCAGAGATGTGGAGATGCTGCGCGAGCTGTCCCACGTGGGCGTAGTGTTCCTTCTTTTTCTGCTGGGACTGAATCTCCACCCGCAGGATCTGTGGAAGATGTTTCGCAAGGCCACGGCGGTGACGCTGGTCAGCTCGGGTCTGTTCGCGCTGCTCGGCGGCGTGGTGGCTAGTCTGTACGGGTACAGCGTGGCCGAGTCGATGATCATCGGCGCCGCAATGATGTTTTCCAGCACCATTATCGGCTTGAAGCTGCTGCCCAGCACCGTCCTGCACCATCAGCACACCGGCGGCATCATCATCAGCGTCTTGTTGCTGCAGGATCTGATCGCCATTCTCATTCTGCTGCTGCTCCACGGTTTCACCGTGGACACCGATGGCTGGCACCGGGCTTTCATTCTTAGCCTGACACTGCCCGCGTTTCTGCTTTTCGCCTTCGGCTTTTCGCGCTTCGTGCTCACGCGCCTGCTGGCGCGTTTCGACACGATTCAGGAGTATATTTTCCTTCTGGCCATCGGCTGGTGCCTGGGCATGGCCGAGCTGTCCGAAGCGCTGGGGCTGTCGCCCGAAATCGGCGCGTTCATCGCGGGCATCGCGGTTGCCACCGAGCCGATCTCCAGGTTCATAGCGGAGAGCCTGAGACCTCTGCGCGATTTCTTCCTGGTGGTGTTCTTCTTCAGCCTCGGTGCCGCATTCGACCTGGGCGCAATGCAGGTGGTTCTGATACCGGCGGCCACGCTCGCGCTCATCGGGCTAATCGTCAAGCCCCTGGTGTTCATGCGGCTCTGGATCCGCGAGGGAGAGAGTCCGGGCTTATCGCGAGAAGTGGGCGTTCGACTGGGTCAGATCAGCGAATTCTCCCTGCTGATCGCGGTGCTCGCCACGGAATCCGGCGTGATCGGGATGCAGGCGTCATACCTCATACAGCTTGCCACCCTGATGACTTTTATCGCATCGTCGTATTACATTGTGCTGCGCTATCCGACGCCGATTGCGACCTCCGAGCGCCTGCGCAGGGACTGAGACAAAAGCAAGAAAACACGGAGCGCTTCAGCGCGGCCGCAGCGTTCCGGCACGCCCTCCGCATGATCCCCCGCATGGGCGCGGCGCGCCTTGGACGTTAGCCCTTGGAGCCAGACCGGTCCCAGCTGAACGTGCAATCGAGATACGAGCGTACCGAGATCAGCCCCACGATGCCGTCTTCCACCATGGTTGCGATCGGTGTGCGCTGCCGGAATTTCCGGTTGGGCTTATGCATCCAAAGCTTACCCATGCGCCGGCTGAAAGGATAGGTGGTCCGCAGCGCATCGGCGATATTTATCAGATGCTCGATACGCTGCATGACCTCGGGCTCGTCCGGCAGGGCACGGTGCTGTCCCAGCTGCCTGAGCTCCCGCACGGGTGCCTCCCCGAGACCAAGCAGGGTCAGCTGGTCCCGCTCGTTGATCTCCCATTCATCCAGCATGGCGAGAACACCACGGGTGAGCTCGAGCCGTTCGTCTGCAGTCATTGGGGTCATGTACTCGAATCCTGAAACCTGATTTGCCCAGTTTAGCACGCCAGGATCGGGCTCCGCGGCCATTTTTCCCTCACGATGGTTGCGGATGCCCACTCAATGGAGCCCGCCGGATAGCGACGCGCGCTTGGGGCCCTTTGGGTAAATGGTGGGTCCGAACCCCCAGAGTCGCCGTGCCCGCGCGGCACCAACGCTGACCCGGGCAAGCGACTGTTTGTGGTGAGGTTCTAATGTATGATGCCCAGCGTCCGCGAGGCGGGGCCGTGGGAGGAGCGCGGCTCACGGCGAACTGGACCGATCGCTACGACCCACGCAGTATCATGACATCGACCATTCGTTCCCGAGGACGCCGGGCATACCGTGACCGGCGTGACACCCGGCTGACAAGCCTTTGACGATAGCCAGCTTTATCCCTCTGCTTCTGTTGGCCCTGCTGCTGTGGACCTGGCACAACAGCCGCAGGATCCATGAGCTCGCGATCCAGGCGGCCCGCGAGACCTGCGCGCGCCAGGAGCTGCAGCTGCTCGACGGCACTGTGGTGTTGTATCGCTTTGCCTGGAGGCGCGCAGCCTCCGGCCGTATCGCCCTGCAGCGAACCTTTCTGTTCGCCTACAGCGAAGACGGCGTGGAAAGGCGCACCGGCTTTGTCATTACCCTGGGAAGTCACGTCGAACAGGTGGGCCTGTAAGCGGCCCGGACGGGGTTGGTATACTGAAAAATCTTTCTCTTCTTCAATTTGAGGACTGCATCGTTATGCCATATTTCATCTACAAGATAACCGCAGGCCCGACCGAGACGCTGAAGAAGCTTGAGAAGCTGGAACAGCACGATGCGTTCAAGGACGCCAAGAAACGGGCCCGTGAGATGCGCGCTGCGATGAACGAGGGCGACACCACCCAGATCAAGGTGATGTTCGCGGACAGCGAGCTGGAGGCGGAAGAAAAACTGTTGGAAAAAAGGGAAGCTCCCATTCTCCGCGAGTGGGAGAAGTAGCCGTAGCGACGTGGTTGAAGAAGACGAATACCGTTCAACCTACCATGCGCTGAACCGGCGCCGTTGTGCTTTTGAAAAAGCCGTCTTGTCCCACCGCTGTGACTGTATCTGCTCGACGCGGTTCTACCTGGCGGACCGAGAGGGTATTTCGTGCGACTCTGAGGGAGCGCGCCAACAGTGCCTACAGCTGGTTGCCTTGCTGCGCCAGAACGCCAGATTCGCCCTGCGGATCACCTCCACGGCCGCTGAGCTGCCGCACGCCAAGGAAATCAAGGTTCAGAACGGTGGGCTGTTCGGTCTTCAGCGCGTCCTGCGTCCGGATCTGAGCGGCGAACGCGTTCGCGACGTGGCAGGCCTGGTCAAGCTGGGGCGGAGGACCTTCGGTTCCCTGGAGCAGCTCCCCTACCCTCAGATCGTCAAATACATTGTCAGCTTCGAGGGACGACGACGCCCGCGGTCGAAACGCTAAAGGCCCTTACCCCTGAGCTGGCCGGAAGTGGGGCACCCGCGCCTTCACCGGGCCAACCCCTGCTCCGGCAAACACCGAAAACCCGGCGCTTCAAGCCGCGATTCACGGCGGATCCCCCTGCCTCAATGCCCCCGGACACGGGCACCGGCGCGCCGCCCCTTCCGGCCCCCGGATTTTTTCTACCGCGCTGCGGTCCGCGGCGTTGGCGTTGCCGCGGGCTTCCCGACGATACCGATAGATGAACTGGGCAAGGATGGACGGTATATTATCTGGTGGGCTGCGCGTGGCCGGAACCTGCCGCGCGTCGCCGATACCAAATTGAACCGGTGGTAACCGGGTCAGCTTCGGGAGCCCGGCCATTAACAGTCGACTGACAGGCGAAGAGATCGAGACCCTCCAGCAGAAACTGGAGGAGCTGCGTCTGGAGCACCGGGATCTGGACGACGTCATCAGCCACCTCACTCACTCTGCGTACCCGGATCAGCTGCAGCTCAAGAGACTGAAGAAACGCAAGCTGCGGCTTAAGGACACCATTCAGCTTATTGAAAGCCGACTGATTCCGGACATCGATGCCTGAATGGCGTCGTCAGCGACGGTACCGCACACGCCGCACCGCCGAGGTCACTTCCATGCTCGCCCCCTCGGTCTCCAGATGGCGGCGCAGCTGGACATAGAGCTGCTTCGTCCCCCCTCCCTGGCTCAGCTCAAAAGCGAGCGGCTGCTCGAGCTTCCGCCACTGCACATCCGAAAAATCCGCCTGTTCACTGATGCGCACTTGGCTGGCAGCGCCGGACAACTTGATCGACAGCAGTATCCGACCCGATTGCTCCGGATCCTTGCGGATGCTGACCCCTTCGATCTCCAGCTCGGCGGGCGCCGCTTCCTGCGCCCCAGCGGCAGGAGCCTCGCAGCGCGGTCCGCCGCCCCCGGGGACGATTTTCAACACCACCACACTGGCGCGCGTCAACCGCTCGAGGCGTCGTTCGCTGCCCTGATAACCCTTCTTGGAGGCGGTCACCACCACTGAGTGAGATAACAGGTCGGAGAATCGGACGGTGCCGCCGGCATCGGTGCGGCGCGCGCCGAACTGCTCCGGATCGGCGCTGGTGCCGACGCATACCGCAGCGGCTTCCACCGCATTTCCACTGTGTTTATCCACCACCCGCACTTCGATCCAGTTCCGGTCATAGCCGGCGGCCTCGGCAAGGGAGATCCAGAGCAGGGGAAAGAGAAGCAAAAACCGCAACCCCACGAAAAGCTTATTGTTAGCCATGACTGAATAACCTCGTCTCGTTCTTGTATATCGGTCACCGTATCGACCCGCCCTCCGCCGCGGACAAGCCGTAAGTTCTGACGTGCAGAAATCCGTTTCGGCGGCCCCATCATCCCGGCAGGTTCCTGAATCCCTTCCGGGCATTCCCCAGTCGCCGTTGAGGCGTCGACCCCGTGACCGGAATAGGTATCCGACCGTTAGTGGACCCCGGCGACCCCGGCAGTCCCCGCCGGGCCCTGACCGCCCTCTTTCCTCATCAATACAAGTTTAGACCTTTCCCCCTCGAAGTGGCGCAGATTACCGTTCGGGCGGCGCTCCGGGACCACAGCGGCAGAATTCTGTGAAGCACATCAAAATCCCGCCATGGGGCGGCGCATCCGCTGCAGACAAGCGGGTTCGACGCCTCAACCATTAGCCGCTGGTGTCGCTAGGTTAAGCCGGGGAAAACTCTCTATCGAGAGCCACATATGGACAACGGCAGCAGCATCAAAGTGCGGTGCCCAGCGCCGCGACCGGCACTACGACCCGAGCGCGATTATGTTGCCGAGGTACAGCGGCGTGCCCAGGAGCTGGCAGCGACAGCCGCCGTCGGCGGCTCGCGCGCCGCCGGTGCAAAAATGGCCGTGCAACAGCAACGGAACCGGGAGGTCATGGCCACACTGCGGGCGGAGACGGTAGAGGTCCGTCGGTTGACGGCGGACAGGCAGAGGGTGGCGCGTCGCGACGACCGGGGCTCGGGGGATCAGGTGATGACACAGGAACTGAAAACGGGTGCCAAGGCGGGCAACCAAAGCCATGCCGCCACCAGGGACGCTGGCCCGGCTGCGCGGAGGGCTTTCAATCCCCTGCACCCGTCGATGGAGCTGCCCCCTGAGCAATTGATCCGTCTGTTGAGTCTGGACACCGGAAAGACGGGCAGAAGTGAGCCGCGGCCGTCCCGCAGGCCGACCCCCAGCCCTCGACCGTCACAGCGACCCCCGCACCGGCCGTTGCCGCCCAAAGCGCAGCAGGCAACACAGCCGCCCGTCGCTCTGCCTACCCCCATTCACCCGGAGCGCAGCTACGCAGCGGCGGCGCGCGCGGCTCCCCGCAAACGTCGCAGGTCGCTGCTGCCGGCGATCGGCCTCAGCCTCATCCTCGGGCTGGCGGTTTCCGGATATCTTTTCCTGTACCGCGGCGTTTCAGTGGGCGCGACATCGGGGCCGGAGCGTGGAGATTCCGCGCCGGAGACGACACAGCGCAGCCAGCAGGAAGGGGAGGCGCGTCCCGCCCCCGCGACGGCTCAGACAGCGGGCAAGAACCCGTCCGTCGGGCGCACCGCGAGCAGACGGGCAGACCCGGCGCTCACGCCTAAGGCAGCGGGGCGCGAGCGGTTGCCCACCGGACGCGCAACGTCGTCTCCCGACCCTGACCGGGAAGCGGCCAGGGACGCCGAGCGCCTGCGACTGCGTGCGGAGGCTGAAAAACGCTTTGCCGAACGCTTGGCGAGCCGTGAAAAAGATTCGCCGGCGCCTGGCACACCCGACGAGACGCCGGCAGCGCCCTGACACCGCGTTTATTCCGGCGTGTGCATGCCCTGCGTCGGTACCCCCGTGGCAGCCCCTGCCGACTCGTAACGGAACAGCTCGGTGTAGAGCGGCCAGCCGCTGCCGTCGGTCACCGTCACCGACCAGGTTCCGAATTGTCCGGGTTCGAAGCGTGTTTTCGAGTACACGCGCCAACGCGGTCCCCCTACCTCAAAACTGACCCGGGAAACCAGCTCCCCATCGTAGCGCCAGTTGTGGTGCACCGTTTCCCCTTCCATGTGACGGACGTCGCTGAAAAAGAACACTTCCTCGAGCGGCGGTGAAATCACCACGACCTGATCGACGGGCTCGCGGTTCACGACGGCCGTCGTGAACTGCGCGCGCGCGACATAGGGTTGTGTCCCTTCGGTGTCCTGCACCTGACCTGGCTCCTGCGCCAGTATCGGCGCGGCACAAAAGCTGAGCGTGAAGAGATAGCAAGACAGAGTGCGCTTCATTCGCTTCTTCTCCTTTCCTTCTCCCGGCACGCGGATCCGCCGCAGCCCCGGGTCGGTCAGCCCGATCCGGCCTGCAAAGACATGCGGCGCGAACATCCCGGGCTTGCCCGCAGCGCTGACTAAAGTCGGTCACAGAGCTGCCGGGAGCACGCCGGAGCACCCTGCTGCTCGGTACGGCCGCGAAACCCCGCCCGCTCGCGTGGAGTCACCGTGCTCCCTGGTCGCGTGTCTCCCGACTCAGAGCTGTTTCACCTCCATCCCCAGCTTCCCGCAGCTGGCGGCGCGCGACTGGCTGGTGATCACCGCAATGCTGGCCCGTTCAGGCCTGAGGTAGGTCGCGGCCACCCGCTGCAGATCGTCGAGGGTGACGGCAAGAATGCGCTTCCGCACCCGCTGGCGCTGTTCCGGCGTACGTCCGTACAGACTGTTGTAAAAGGCGTCCTTGGCTTCTCCCGCCGGCGAGCCCGGCTTGTCGAGGCCGGCGATGACACCGAGAATCGCCTCTTCAACCGGGCGCCATTCGTGTTGCTCCTCCAGCAGCCAGGCGATGGAGCGGTCGAAATCCTGCAGCGTGTCCTCCAGGCGCGGATCCCGGTAGGAAAAAAAGCGGAACACCGCGTTATCCGAATCATGGCTGGCGCCGCCGCCGTAGGCGCCCCCTGTTTCGCGAATGGCCCGATGCAAATAGCCGTTGCGCAGAAAACCCGCCAGTACGGACAGAGCCGCCGCATCGGGATGTTCGATCGGCACGGTCGCGTAGGCCTTGGCACAGAAGCTCACTTCCGTGTTGGTTACCCAGGCTTCACGCACCTGCCGATGTACCGGCGTCGCAACAAAGCGCGAAGCTGACTCGGCGACCCGAGCCGCCTTGACCCAGGCCTGTTCCGCTTCCTGCATTACCTGCGCCTGGCGCTCGGCTTCAGATATCAGCAGAAACTGCCGTGGCGCCGCGCGCATCAGCTCGTGGAGCTGCACGAAGCGGCCTGCCAATTCGTCCAGCCCTGAGCGGTCGCTCAGCGCGTCATCCAGGCACTTGAGGTAATGGATACCCGCGAGCCCGCGCAACCGGTGCGCCAGCGCCGCCCCCGCCGACATTCCCGAAGAAGCCGCAAGCATCGCGAGACTGTGGCCATTGCCGGTGACGCTCTGTTCGCGCTGGGCACGCTGCTGGGCGAGCAATTCGCGGATGCGCTCCAGCTCATCGAAACGGGGCGCCTCGAAAGTCTCGTACATTAGCTCGCTGAGCGCCGCGTGGTTTCGCACCAGGGCCTTTCCGGACAGCACGAAATGCCCCCGAAGCGCCTGAACGTCGTCTATGGCCCCGCGCAGCGTACTGCTGGCGTGCACCCCTCCGGACACGCTGCTCTGCAACGCCTGGGTCTCCAGGTAGCCACGGCCGCCACAACCGAGCTGTGCCAGATTGTGAGTGAAATAGGGCAGGGTATCCAGCAGCTCGTCCTCGATGTGCGGAAGCTCGACGACCAGCTGCTGATACGCCAGCCCGTTGGTGCCCTGGGCGTAGAAACTCCCGGGCCTCGCGCAAATCAGTCCCGACTCGGCCGTCGGAATCGGAAGCTCGGCCGGAACATCCTCGAGGCCGACCTTGGGCAGAAGCCCCGGGTCATCCTGCTGCTTCTGGCGTTCGGCCAGCGCCAGCGCCTGTGCCACGATGTGCTGCTTCTCATCCTCCCCCAGCCGCGCCTTTATGCTCGCCAGCCTGGCTTCCTCGGCGCGTCTGCGCCGCTCGGAAAGCTTTCTGTCGGGCACCAGCGCCAAACGCACGCGGTGGAAGTTTTCCAGCAGTCGGCCGCGGACCAGGCCGCGCACGTAGTCGGGGTCCTCGATACTCCTGCGCAGATCTTCCAGCACCGGGTCCAAGTTCAGCAGGGCGACTGGATCACCGCGGTGAATGGCACTCGAAAGCCCTCCCAGAACGAGCTGGAGCCCATAGGGATAGCCGTCCCCGGAGATTTCGCGCTGACTGAGCTCGAGCTGGTGCAGCACGGCCTCGACGCGCTCCTTGTCGATGCCCTCTTCGGCCACCTTTTCCAGCACTCCCAGCACCAGCGACTCCAAAGCATCGGCATGTTCGGGCCTGCTGCCCTCGAGACCGCAGACAAAGCTCATTTCCCGGTTCGACGCTTCGAGCCCGCACAGCGGCGAAGGCGCGCTGCCGAGCTCCGAGGTTTCCAGCGCGTGACGCAGCGGCGAGGCGCTGTCATCGAGCAGCACACCCTCCAGCAGATGAGCCTCCAGCTGCTCCTTCAGATTCGTGCTGGCCCCCAGCAGCCAACCCAGCACAATATGCGTCTTGTTGGCTGTTTCGGTTTCCTGGTCGAACGCATAGCTTTCCTGAATTTGCACCGGGGCCTGGTAACGCTTTTCGTCCCTCACGGCGACGTGCACGTCCAGGCGCTCGAAGCTGGACAGGGCCTTCTCCTGGATGCGCGACTGGTGCTCCGCGGCCGGGATGTCGCCGTAGGTCATGAACACGGCGTTGGAAGGGTGATAATGCGTCCGGTAGAACTCCTTCAGCGCCGCGTAACTCAGGTCCGGGATGTGCTCGGGATCACCGCCGCTGTTGTAGTGGTAGGTCGTGGTGGGAAACAGGTAGCGGGTCAGCGTCTGCCACAGGGTATTGACCGGCGAGCTCATCGCGCCCTTCATTTCATTGAAGACCACACCCCTGAACACCAGATCGGAGTCCGGATCCTCGAGCCGGGAAAACTCCAGCCGGTGCCCTTCCTGTGCGAAATCGAGCTCGTGGAGGCGGGCAAAGAACACCGCATCCAGGTACACGTCCATCAGGTTATTGAAATCCTTCCTGTTCTGGCTCGCGAAAGGGTACGCGGTCCAGTCGCTGCTGGTGAAGGCATTCATGAATGTGTTCAACGAGCGGCGAATCATCATGAAAAACGGGTCACGGACCGGATAGTGCTCGCTGCCGCACAGCACGGTGTGCTCGAGAATGTGCGCCACGCCGGTTGAATCCCCGGGAACCGTGCGAAACGCAACCAGGAACACGTTTTCGGGGTTATCGGCGGCAAGATGATAGTGGGATGCACCCGTCACCCGATGCCGATACTCCTCGACCACCAGGTTCAGGGATTCGATGCGCTCGCTGCGCAACCAGTCAAAAGCCTCGTGGACCGCCGGGGGTGTGCCCACCGATGCTGAAGAATTCGCCACCGCACTGCTCATAAGATTCGCCTGGCCGTTGGTCTTGATCAGGAATCGGAATGCCCGATTGTAACGCGCCTGTGGCGAGCGACGCCAACGCCACATTGCCGCTGCACAGACCGCTCGCTAGAATGCTCCGCATTCAGAGCACAACTCCCAACCCCATGAAAATCGTTTCTTTCAATGCTAATGGCATTCGCTCCCGCTCACATCAGCTGCAGCATCTGGTCGCCGACCATCAGCCGGACATCATCGGCCTGCAGGAAACCAAGGTGCAGGATTCCGAGTTTCCACTCGGCATGGTTGAGGAGCTCGGCTATCAGGCGGTTTTTCACGGCCAGAAAGGGCACTACGGAGTGGCGCTTCTCTCGCGCAAGGAGCCCGTCAATGTCTACAGGGGCTTGCCCCAGGACGACGGAGAGGCGCAGCGCCGCCTGATCACCGCCACCTATCCGCTGGCGGACGGCCGTGAGCTCACCGTGCTGAACGGCTATTTCCCGCAGGGCGAAAGCCGGGATCACGCAATCAAGTTCGCCGGCAAGCGCGAATTCTACGCAAATCTGCGGGATCACCTGCGGCGGGCCTACGACCCGGCGCAGCTGCTGGTGCTGCTGGGCGACATGAACGTGGCACCGCTGGACCTGGATGTCGGCATAGGTGCTGACAATGCCCGACGCTGGCTGCGCACCGGCAAATGCAGCTTTCTCCCTGAGGAACGGGAGTGGCTCGGGCAACTGCTGGACTGGGGGCTGGTCGACCTTTACCGACGTCAACATCCCGATATTCATGACAAATTCAGCTGGTTCGACTATCGAAGCCGGGGCTTCGAGCGGGAGCCGAAACGGGGGCTGCGCATCGATCTCGTCCTCGCGACCCGGCCTCTGGCGGCGCTTTGCGTCGACGCCGGCATCTCCTACAGTATCCGCAGCCTCGAGAAACCCTCGGATCATTGTCCGGTGTGGACCCGCTTCGACCTCGAATGACCTGGCCGGGCAGCTTTATTGCGGGCAGAGGCTGGAGGTACAATCGCATGCATGACATCGATGGCACGCCTATGGACTGGATTTCTCTCCGCAGCAGCCGCTGTGGTGGTGTGCTTCGCGCACGCGGCGCTGGCTGAGCCCAGCGTCGACGAAGACCCGCAGCAGCTGGTCGCCGGCACCATCGATGAGCTCATCGAGCGGCTCAAGGAAAACGCCGAGGCAATCAAGGAGGACAGCAGCATCGCCTATCGCATCAGCGATGAGCTGGTGGCTCCGCACATCGACTTCCCACGCGTCACACGGCTGGTGATCGGAAAGTACTGGCAGAGGGCCAGCGAGCAGCAGCGCGAGCAGCTGATCGAGGAAATAGAATCGCTGCTGATACGCTCTTATGTGACGGCAATGACGAGCTACACCGACCAGATCGTGTCCGAGAAGAACCGGATAACCTATCTGCCGTCACGCTACAAATCCGGTGACAGGAAGGCCTCGGTCCGTGCCCACATCACGCTCGACAGTGGTCAGGCGGTGGAGGTCCAGTACCAGCTCTACAACAGCGGCGGTAAGTGGCGGATCTATGATATTGTCATCGAAGGCATCAGCCTCGCCATCACCTACCGCACGAGCTTCGGTGAACAGATCAACCGCGAAGGGCTCGACAGCCTGATCGCCCAGCTTGCGGAGCGCAACCGAAAAGGTGACGTGGAGCTGCCGCCGTCGGCCATCACCCGGTCTGTCGAAGGCAAGGACAAGCTCTGACCCAAGGCGCCGCATTGTCTTACCCGCCAGCTCAGGGGCGTGGAACGAAGCTCAGCGGCACTTCCTTCACATAGGGCTTGTCGAAAACCAGCTCCACGGCAAACCCCGCCTCCGCGAGCCTCGCTTTGATCTGCTTGAGGTCCGGCAATCGGTGCGCCAGATAACTGCAGCACGCCGCGATCAGGGCATGGTCATCGCGCTGCAGCGCCTCGACGAGCTGAATCGCCACGAAACGCGCGCGTTGCTCTGCCTGCGGGCGTGCGATCCAGTCCAGGCCCAGCCGGATCCCGGAGTCCATCTTGCGATCCATGCGTCCCAGGTCGGCGAGCTGCGGCTGCGATAGCGTCCTGCTGCGATCGTATTCGAGCTGAGGCTCGCCATTGACCACGACCACCAGTGGCGGGCAGCGGCTGTTCGAAGTCTCAGCCATGGCTTCCATTATCCCCAAATCACCAGCAGGGTAAACCGCACCGCCATCGGGTTGAGTCGCAGCGGAGCACCTCAGGGGCGCCCGACCGGCCAACTGAATCCATTAAAATCATAATTCCAAGAGTACTAGGGCCTGTTAACACTTACCGGATCGCCGCGTTGCTGCCCCAGGGGCGAGCGATGGCTGGGCCGCAGTCGCCATGATACCGGTACAGCACCTCCGCTGCCTGCCGTGCGCCCCCGGCCTTACAGGGCCTGACCTGCAGCGTCCGGGCGGCGGCCAGGATGTCGTCGAACTGCCCGTCTTCGAGCCTCGCGGGCGGCACCGGGACGGCGGCTTCATGTTGTCTGAGCCAGGACAGCAGCGTCGCCTCTTCCGGCCAGTCGGGACGCGGAACATACAGCAGCGGGGTCGCGTTGGCGACGCACTCGGTGACGGTCCCGTAGCCGCACTTTCCGAGCACCGCATCGCAGGAAGCAACGAGATCGGTAAAGCTCATCCGCGCGCGCTCAAAGGCGCTCACGTCGGGATGACGCACCCCCCAGCTTTCGCTCACCAGCCAGTGGACATCGTTGCGCGCCGGCCAGCGCTCCACTGCAAAACGCGTTTCCACGCCGCCCGGGGCCACCAGCACCATGGTCGTTTCCGGGCCGATCCCAAAGACCCTGTTCAGGGTCTCGCGGCAACCCACGCCCCGCGCCGCAATCGCGCCGATCGGCATCGCGTTGGCCAGCCTCGGCATGGGCATCGAAGGCTCGGGGCACAAGAACCGGTGTGCGGAATGATAGGCCGCCTCCATCTGCGCAAGCACGGACCGCGCCTCGATCCGGTGCCCGAAATAGTGGCGGTAAATGTCTGCCCAGTTGAGCGAGCACAGGCCCACGGCCGGTATCTCCGCCCGCTGCGCTGCGGCCAGGGTCAGGTAAGGAGCGTCGGCCAGTACCAGATCCGGTGCCAGCACTTCCAGTCGGCGCGCCTCCTCGCTGACCCGGCGCTCCCAGGACGCGTGCAGGTCCGCGTAGGCGCGGGCACTGGCTTCGATATCGATCTCCAGCGCCGAGCGCATGATCAGGCCAAAATCCGGCGCCCGCTCGACAAGCTCAAAATCAATGTGGATACGCTGACGCAGAAACCAGTGCGGCACGCTGGTCAACAAGGTGACGGCGGTACGCGGCAGGCGGCGCGCCAGCGCCTCGATGACGGGCGCAACCTGAGCCGCGTGACCGTAGCCGTGAGGCGTTACCGCGACCAGAAGGTGCATCGCGGGGCTTCGCTGCTCCCTGCTCGGCGCGGCGCCGACTTCGAGCGGCAGGCAGGATGCGCAAGCACGCCTGTTACACCAGGCTGGCCGCCTGCTGGTCCGCGTGGTACGAGGAGCGCACCATGGGGCCGCTGGCGACCCGGCTGAAGCCCATGGCCTCCCCGGCCCGGCGCAGCCGCTCGAACTCGTCCGGGTGAACGTAGCGCTCCACCGGCAGATGGTGCCGGCTGGGCTGCAGATACTGCCCCAGGGTCAGCATGGCCACACCGTGGTCGCGCAAATCCCGCATCACCTGCATGACCTCGTCCAGCGTTTCCCCCAGACCCAGCATCAGACCGGACTTGGTGGGAACATCGGAGTGATCCTCCCCGAAGCGCCTCAGCAGCTCGAGCGACCACGCATAATCTGAGCCCGGCCGCACCCGCCGATAAAGCCGCGGCACGGTCTCCAGATTATGGTTGAAGACGTCCGGCGGTGCCCGGTGCAGGATATCCAGAGCGCGGTCCATGCGACCGCGGAAATCGGGCACCAGCACCTCGACGTGGGTGGAGGGATTGTGCTGGCGGATGGCAAGAATACAGGCCACGAAGTGGGCCGCACCGCCGTCCCTGAGATCGTCGCGATCCACGGAGGTCACGACCACGTAGCGCAGCCGCATGCCCCCGATGGCTGCGGCCAGCTGCTCCGGCTCCTGGGGATCGAGCGGCTGAGGCCGGCCGTGAGCGACATCACAGAACGGGCAGCGCCGGGTGCAGAGATCCCCCATGATCATGAAGGTCGCGGTGCCGTGGGCGAAGCACTCACCCAGGTTGGGGCAGGATGCCTCTTCGCAGACCGTATGCAGTCGCTTCTCGCGCAACACCTTCTTCAGTCGCTGTACCTCGGGCCCCGCGGGCGACCTGGCGCGTATCCACGCCGGTTTGCGCAGCGGCACAGCGGCGGGTTCGATCTTTATCGGTATGCGGGAGGTTTTTGCCTCACCGCGCTGCTGCCTTGAGCGATTATCTGACATCGCGCAATTCTCCCTCCGAGCGTTTGATCCGGTATGTCCGAAACCCGAGCAGCGAGATCAGCCCCGGCACCCACTCGGCTGCCACCTGAGCCACCGGCAGGTCGATACCCAGGTCTCGCAGCTGAGTGACCCGCAATCCCCGGTATCCGCAGGGATTGATCCTCGCAAAAGGCTCCAGATCCATGTCTACGTTAAGACTGAGCCCGTGGTAGCTGCACCCGCGCCGGACCCTGAGGCCGAGCGCGGCGATTTTCGCATCGTCCACGTACACTCCCGGGGCATCGCGACGCGCGCGCGCGCAGACCCCGCGTGCTGCCAGCCAGTCGATCACGGACTGCTCCAGGAGCCGAACCAGCCGCCGCACACCGATGCCCAGCCTGCGCAGGTCGAGCATGACGTAGGCCACCATCTGGCCGGGCCCGTGGTAGGTCACCTGACCGCCGCGGTCGACCGGGATCACCGGCGTAGCGCCCGGCACCAGCAGGTGCTCGCGGCTGGCGTTCATGCCGAGGGTGTACACCGGCGGGTGCTCGACCAGCCAGAGCTCGTCCCGGGTTTCACAGCCGCGGGCAGCCGTGAATGCCTGCATGGCCCGCCACGCGAGCCCATAGTCGCAGAGTCCGAGCTGTTTGACCTGCAAAGCGGCGTCGCCGGGCTGACTCGCACTCCGGGCGGACTCTACAGGACCATCAACAGATCTTTGCAACTGCTCAATTCCCGGTACAGCGCATCCAGCTGATCTCGGCTGGTGGCACGAATGACAAAGGTAAAAGACAGATAATTGCCCTTGCGGCTGGCCACGCCCCGCATGGATTCGGTATTGAAATCAGGTGCATGGCGGCGAACTATGGCCAGAGCCGTGGCTTCGAAGCCCGAATCGGCGCGTCCCATCGCCTTAATGGGAAACTCACAGGGAAACTTAAGGGGGCTTTCGTTCTCTTGCATGGCGACATGATAAAGCAAGCGCGGCGGATTTACCCCTGTTGACTGGCCGGGAAATGGCGTTCGCGCGCACCGGTGGCTCGGGCGGCGCGGTCACCCGTAGACCGTTGCCCAGAAAAATCCTCCCTTTCCCATGACACACGGGCTATACTGTATATAATAACAGTATTCAGGCTGCTGTGTCACACGCATTTCCGCCCCACTACGCCGAACTGTATTGCATCAGCAATTTCAGTTTCCTGCGCGGCGCCTCCCATCCCGATGAGCTGGTCCTGGAGGCCGCAAAACTGGGCTACAGCGCCCTGGCGCTGACCGACGAATGCTCCCTGGCGGGCGCAATGCGCGCCTTCACGGCGGCCAGAGAGACGCAGCTGCCCCTGATCCTGGGCAGTGAATTCCGGCTCCATAACGAGCTGCGCCTGGTCCTGCTGGCCACCGACAGAACCGGCTACGGCAACCTCTGCGAGCTGATCAGCGTCGCCCGCCGACGGGCGCCCAAAGGCCGATACCGGCTGCAACTGGAAGACCTGGAACGCTATGGAGATCACTGCCTGGTGATCTGGCCAAACGCCGAACGCTGCCATGCGGGCGTCGCCCGCGATGCCGCTGCCTGGATTCAGGATCACTTTGCTGCGCGTGCCTGGATTGGAGCAAGCCGGCGGCTGGACGGCGTGGATACCCAGCGGCTGCAAACCCTTGTCGCGCTCAGCAGGCAAACCGGATTGCCCCTGGTTGCCTGCACCGGGGCCCACATGCATGTACGTCGGCGACGCGCGCTCAAAGACACCCTGACCGCCATTCGCCACGGCGTTCGAATCCAGGGGGCCGGCTACAGGCTGCCCGCCAACGCCGAACGCTATCTGCGCAGCCGCACCCGGCTGAGCCGGCTTTATCCACGCAGCCTGCTGGATGAGACCCTGAGCGTCGCCGAGCGCTGCCGCTTTTCGCTCGATGAGCTGCGCTACGAATATCCCGAAGAGCTCGTGCCCGACGGGTTGTCACCGGCCAGCTATCTGCGCCAGCTCACGGAAGCGGGCCTGCGCGTGCGCTGGCCCCAAGGGGCACCTGGCAAAATCCGCGCCCTCGTTGAGCACGAGCTGGCACTGATCTGCGAATTGCACTACGAACCCTATTTCCTCACCGTCTATGACATCGTCCATTTTGCCCGTTCGCGCAATATTCTCTGTCAGGGCCGCGGTTCGGCCGCCAATTCGGCCGTCTGTTATTGCCTGGGAATCACCGAAGTCGATCCCTCCCGCATCGAGACCCTTTTCGAGCGCTTCATATCCAGGCAGCGCAACGAGCCCCCGGATATCGACGTGGATTTCGAGCACCAGCGGCGCGAGGAAGTGATTCAGTACATTTATGAAAAGTACGGTCGGGATCGCGCCGCACTGGCGGCCACCGTTATAAGTTATCGACCCAGGAGCGCGGTGCGCGACGTCGGCAAGGCACTGGGGCTCGCCCCGGACCAGATCGACCGGCTGAGCCAGAGCATCCACTGGCGGGATGGTCGGGAAGTTGCCGAGCAGCGTCTGCGTGAGGCCGGTTTCGATCCGACCAATCCCCTGGTGCGGCGACTGATGCGACTGGTAAACGAGCTCACCGGCTTTCCACGGCACCTGTCACAGCACGTCGGTGGATTTGTGATCGCCCGCGAGGCACTCAACCGGATGGTGCCCATTGAAAACGCAGCCATGCCGGACCGAACCGTGATTCAGTGGGACAAGGATGATCTGGACGCACTTGGCCTGCTCAAGGTCGACTGCCTGGGACTGGGCATGCTGAGCGCCATTCACCGTTGTTTTGACCTGGTGCACCGCCACTACGGCGCTCGGCTGAGTCTGGAAAAGATCCCCGCCGAAGATCCGCAGATCTACGCCATGATTTCACGCGCAGACACCATGGGTGTATTTCAGATCGAGTCACGGGCACAGATGTCCATGCTGCCGCGCCTGAGGCCCGCCTGTTTTTACGATCTGGTGATCGAGGTCGCCATCGTACGGCCGGGCCCTATCCAGGGCAACATGGTGCACCCCTATCTGCAAAGACGCCGGGGGCTGGAATCCGTGAGCTACCCGTCCGAGGTGATACGCAGCGTGCTGGAACGCACGCTGGGGATTCCCATTTTTCAGGAACAGGTGATCCGGCTCGCCGTCGTGGCCGCGGGCTTTACGCCCGGAGAAGCCGACCGGCTGCGGCGCTCCATGGCCGCCTGGCGCAGGCACGGGCAGGTACTGGAATTCGAGCAGCGCCTGGTCGACGGCATGCGCGAGCGCGGCTACCCGGAAACCTTCGCCCGGCAACTGTTCAAGCAGATTCTGGGCTTCGGCGAGTACGGCTTTCCCGAGTCACACGCGGCCAGCTTCGCCCTGCTGGTGTATGTGTCGGCGTGGCTCAAATACTATTACCCGACCGCTTTCACCTGCGCCCTGCTCAACAGCCAGCCGATGGGTTTTTATACCCCACGGCAACTGGTGGATGATCTGCGCCGTCACGGCAGCGAAGTCCGGCCGGTGGATGTCACTCGCAGTGACTGGCAATGCACGCTGGAGCCGGCCGTGACGCAGCGCGCTTCAGATCAACCCGTCGCGGACAGCGACGGGAGCCACGCCGGCCGCCGTTGCGCCTTGCGTCTCGGCCTGCAGATGGTCAAGGGCCTGTCCCGCGACGGCGCAGCGCGTTTAATGGAAGCGCGCATCCAACAGTCATTCAGAGACGTCACCGATCTCACCCGGCGCGCCCGGCTCGACCGCGGCGACCTGGAAGCGCTGGCCGCTGCCAATGCGCTGGTGTCTTTGGCGGGTCACCGGCATCAGGCGCGCTGGGCGTGCGCCGGCATCGAGCCGGAGCGGCCACTGCTGCAAGATGCGACCGTCGCCGAAACCACGCCCTTGTTGAGGGCGCCCGGCGAGGGCGAAACGCTGGTCGCCGACTACGCCAGCGTCGGTCTCAGCCTGGGCAGGCATCCCCTGGCACTGCTGCGCTCGAAGCTGACCGGTCTGGGCCTGTGCCCCGCCCGCCATATTCTCGATTGCGAGCACGGCAGCTTTACACACACCGCCGGCGTGGTAACCGCCCGACAAAGCCCCGACAGCGCTTCCGGAACCATGTTTATCACGCTGGAGGACGAGACCGGCATGACCCAGGTCGTCGTCTGGCCGCGGCTGGTGCAACGGCAACGCGGTGTTTTGTTGCGCTCGCGACTGCTGGCCGTGGAAGGCGAGATACAGCGCGAAGGAGAAGTGATACACCTGATTGCGAGCCGACTGCGCGATTACAGCCATATGCTGGGCAGGCTGGCGATCCAGTCCCGGGATTTCCACTGACGCCGCCGAATCACCGTGACACCTATTGGCAGAGTCTCATGTCTGTCGGCGGGCGTCGGCCGCAGGGACGCGGCCGTCAAGCCTACAGGGACGTATTCACGGCGCCCCGCCGAGAGACATGAAGCTCTGTGAATGCAACCTTTAGTAACAGGCCCTAACCCACCAGCTCATTGAGATTGAAGATCGGCAACAGGATGGCCAGGACGATAAGCAGCACCAGTCCCCCCATAACCAGAATCAGCACCGGTTCAAACAGACCCATGATCGCCGAAATCAATGTTTCGATTTCGCGTTCCTGGTTCAGCGCCGCGCGCTCCAGCATTTCCTCCAGCCGCCCGCTCGCCTCTCCGCTGGCGATCAGGTGCACCGTCATGGGGGGGAAGTAGCCGCTCTTGTCCAGCGCGGCGTAAATGCTCGCGCCCTCGCGAACCTTACGGGTCGCCTCCTCCACCGCCTCGCGCATCGGCAGATTGGACATGACCTGTGCAGCAATACGCAGGCCATCGAGCACCGGCACACCGCTGGCCGTCACAATGCTGAAGGTGCGGGCGAAGCGTCCCGCGTTGATACCCCGCTCGAGGCGACCAATCAGCGGCAGGCGCAGCAGGAAACGGTGAAAACGGCGTCTCGGCCCTTCCTTGCTCAGCATCCAGGCGATGCCGATCCCCGCCGCAACCAGCAACACCAGGGAGAGAAGACCGTTGTTGCGCAGAAAGTCGCTCATCGCAATCAGTGTGCGGGTGAGCCAGGGCAGCTCCTGCCCGATGTTTTCGAACACCTGAACCACCTGAGGCACCACATAGGTCATCAGGCCTATCACCACGATTACCGCAACCAGCGTGAGCAGTGCCGGATAGAACAGCGCCAGCTGGATCTTCTGCTGCATCTGCTGGCGGCTCTCGGTGTAATCGGCCAGCCGCTCAAGCACCACATCGAGGTGCCCCGACTGCTCGCCGGCGGACACCGTGGTCCGGTAGAGCTCGGGAAACACGTGCGGAAAATCGCCCAGGCCGGTGGCAAGCGTATGTCCCTCCATCACCCGCGAACGCACCGCCATCAACATGCTCTTCAGCCGGGCCTTTTCGGTCTGCTGCGACGCTGCACGAAGGGATTCCTCCAGCGGCAGACCGGAGCGGACCAGGGTGGCGAGCTGCCGTGTGATGAGCGCAAGATCCGTCGCGCTGACCCCACGCCGGATTCTGACCCGGCGCCGCTGCGATCTGGCTTCCCGTTGGCTGGCTTCCTGGACATCCAGCGGCATCCAGCCCTTGTCGCGCAGCTGCTGTCGCACCTGTCGCGCGGTATCGCCCTCCAGGACGCCTTTGGTTTCCTTACCGCGGCTGTCCAGTGCGACGTATTCGAATGCTCCCATTGCGCCCCGCCTGGACTAGGTGTGTGGGGTGAAAGAGACCGCCCGACGAACGGGCCGCGCCGCGACAAGACGGGCACGAATGTCGAGCCAGACCCGTGCGCTGCCGGACGACACGCGCAGAAACCGGCCCTTGTGGCACATCCGCAGTGGTATCCCCATGGCTCCCAAGGGTTCTCAGTCTTCCTTGCTGACCCTCAACACTTCCTCGACCGTAGTGGCCCCGGACAGCACGCGCCGCCAGCCATCCTGACGCATGCTGGGGGAGTACTGACGCGCATGGGCCTCCAGCCCCTGCTCGCTGGCACCGTCGTGGATCCTCGTCCGCATCTCGTCGTCCAGCTCGATCAGCTCATAGATGCCAGTGCGGCCCCGGTAGCCCAGCTGGTTGCACTCCGCGCAGCCCACCGCACGATACAGCGTGGGCGGATTACCGGGATCCACGCCGAGCTGCTCACAGTCGGCTGCCGAAGCGGTGTAGGCCTGTTTGCAGCTGTCGCAGAGAACCCGTACCAGCCGCTGTGCCAGCACGCCGATCAGGCTGGATGAGAGCAGAAATGGCTCGACCCCCATATCCCGCAGGCGCGTCACCGCGCCAACGGCGCTGTTGGTGTGCAGTGTGGAAAACACCAGGTGCCCGGTCAGGCTCGCCTGCACGGCGATCTCTGCCGTTTCGAGGTCACGAATTTCGCCGACCATCACCACGTCGGGGTCCTGGCGCAGGATGGCGCGCAGGCCGCGGGCGAAGCTCATTTCCACTTTGGTGTTGACCTGCGTCTGCCCGATGCCGTCGAGGTAGTACTCGATCGGGTCCTCGACGGTCATGATGTTACGGCGCTTGTTATTGAGGCGCTCGAGGGCCGCGTACAGGGTGGTCGTCTTGCCCGAGCCGGTCGGACCGGTGACCAGAATGATGCCATGGGGCCGCTGAATGAGCCGATCCATGGTCTGGCGCGTCGCCGCCGACATACCCAGGTGTTCCAGATCCAGCCTGCCCGCTTGCTTGTCCAGCAAGCGCAGCACGACCCGCTCCCCGTGCCCCGAGGGCAGCGTGGAAACGCGGACGTCCACGGCGCGCCCTGCCACACGCAGGGAGATGCGCCCGTCCTGGGGAAGGCGCTTCTCGGCAATATCGAGCTTCGCCATGACCTTGATGCGTGAGACCAGCAGCGGCGCCAGCACCCGCTGCGGCTGCAGAACCTCGCGCAGCACACCGTCGACCCGAAAGCGCACTACTAGTCGATTTTCGAACGGCTCGATGTGGACATCCGAAGCGTTCTCCTTCACGGCCTCGGTGAGCAGCGCGTTGATCAGACGGATGATCGGCGCGTCGTCCTTGCTTTCCAGCAGGTCTTCGGTTTCGGGCAGCGCCTGGGCCACCGTGAACAGATCCAGGTCATCCCCCAGATCCTCCATCATCTGCATGGCTTCGTTGGAGCCCTGCTCGTAGGACGTGGCCAGAAGGGCATCGAACTGCTCGTCGGAGAGCTGCTCGACGTCGAGGGGGCAGCCGACGAAACGGCGTACCTCGATGAGTGCCTGGGGATCGGCTCTGGAATTCAGAGCGACACGCGCCCTGCCCTCCTGCAGGTCGGAAACCAGGATTCCGTGGCGTTTGGCGAAAACGAACGGCGGGCGCCACTGACGCAGGGGAATGACCTCTGCTTCCGCACCCTCGGCCGGGGTCTCGAGGACGACCTGATCAGCCATTGTTCTCGTCGCTCCAGCCGGCGTCGTCGGGCAGCGGCACCGCATTACCGGGCGACGACGAGGTGGGGGCCGGCACTGGCGTCGGCACGGAGTCCTCGAAGGGCGGCGGGAGCTCCATGAGCTCCTCCATCGGGGGCATGATCGGAGCTCGGCGCCCCGGCATCAGGGGAATATCCTCTTCTCCGTGCTGCTCGAACTGCTGCCCCCTGACGAAGTTGTACTTGCTCGACGTGTAGCGGTCCGCGGTCAGATTATCGCGAAGAATCGTCGGATGCAGGAAGACCATCAGATTCACCTTGTCCTGATTGGTGTTCCTCGACCGGAACAGGTAACCGAGCAGCGGCAGATCCCCCAGGAAAGGGACTTTCTGCACCGATTCTCTCACCCGGTCTTCGATTAGTCCACCGAGCACGATCACCTGTCCACTCTCCACCAGTATGTTGGTCTTGATGGAGCGCTTGTCGGTGACGATATCCGACGCTGCGGATGCGGCGCTGGAAATGCTGGAGACTTCCTGCTCCACCTGCATCACCACGGCGTTCCCTTCGTTGATCTGCGGCTTGATCCTGAGCGTGATGCCGACATCCTCGCGCTGAATGGTCTGAAACGGATTGACTGCTCCCTGCGCAGCCCCCGTATCGGTGAAGGACCCGGTTATGAACGGCACGTTCTGGCCCACCACGATTTCGGCCTCTTCGTTGTCCAGGGTCACCAGCGAGGGCGTCGATAGGATATTGGTGTCACCATCCGAGGCCAGCGCCGCCACCAGGACACCGTAGTTCAGTCCGTCGCTGCCGAACCGGCCGCCGCCGAACAGCAGACCCGGCGTCAGACCGACCAACTGTTCGTCGATGACGCCCTGGGCAATTTCGACCAGGTTAGGACCGCTGTTGGTAAAGTTGGTGCCCCCGGCGGGGGACGTCTCCGCGGACCGATCGAACACGAACCACTGCACCCCGAGCTCGCGCGCCTTGCGTTCACCCACCTCGGCGATAATCGCATCCACAAGCACCTGGGCGCGGCGTATGTCCAACTGGCGAATCACGCCTTCCAGGGAGCGCATCAGGGCCGGCGGCGCCGTGATCACCAGCGCATTGGTCGCCTCGTCGGCCTGTATGTCGAGCTGCTTTTCGACGCTGGCCTGAGGCGTTTTTGCCTGTGCCTCTTCGCCCTTGGTCTCGGCAACGCCGCGCAGCACCTCGACGAGGTCTGCGGCCCGGGCATATTTCAGATAGATCACCTTGGTGTTGCCATCACGCTCCAGCGGCGTGTCCAGATGGGTGATGATGGCGCGCAGCCGCAGGCGCTCAGCCCGGTCTCCACCGAGTAAAACGCTGTTGGTTCGTTCGTCGGCGACCAGTGCCTGAGCGGCCGCGCGCGGCGCCTTGCCGGCCGGCTGCTGACCGCGGCTGATGGCGTTGAGGATTCGCACCACTTCGGCCGCCGAGGCGTGCTCCAGCCGGATGACCTCGATCTCGCTGTCGCTCACCTTGTCGACGCGCTGGATGATATCAACCAGCCGGCTGACGTTGTCTGCCCGGTCGGAAATGATCAGAACATTGGTCTGAGGATAGGCCGCGAGATGCCCCTGCTGCGGCACCAGCGGACGCAATATGGGTACCAGTTGCGCCGCCGCGACATTGTCGACCTGCACGACGCGGGTGACCATTTCGTCACCGCGCCCCGGACTCTTGGGGGTGGCGTTGGGGATGCTGTCCTGCTTGGCGCTCACATCGGGCACGATCTTCATGACCTCGCCGCTCGGGACAATGGCGAAACCGTGCACTTTCAATATTGACAGGAACACCTGATAGACTTCGTCAGCGCTCATGGCGCGCGAGGAGATCACCGTCACCTTGCCCTTCACGCGGGGATCGACGATAAAGTTCTTGCCGGTCACCTCCGCGACGGTCGCGATCAGGGCATTGATATCGGCATCCTTGAGATTCAGGGTGATCGTCTGGGCGGAAAGCGGACCGATCCAGACCAGACACAGCACCCACAGCCAGAGCCGCCAGGATTTTGTTTTTGCGATGCAGCTTGTCACTGTACAGTTTGCTCCTGTTGTCACTATCGGCCCGGCGGTAGTGTGAAACTCAGCGTCGTTTCCTGTCCGCCCCGCAACAGCGTTACATTGACCGAATCACCCTCCCCCAGGGCCCGCATGGCTCTCATGCCGTCGGCAGGCGAGTTGATCTCCACCCCATTTATTGCAGTGACCACGTCGCCGGGGCTCAGGCCGAGCTCCTGGAAGGCGCCGGACTGCGGCCCCTCCTGCAGCGCGAAGCCGACAAACCTGCCGCCCTGCTTGTGGGGCGTGGCCCGGACATAGTTGAGGAAGGTTGCTGGATTCCGCCTGATTTCGTTTCTGTAGCGATTGAACGCTGCGGCACGATTAGAATCCGCCGAAGAGCTCCGCCGCAACGCATCCCGGTGGCTCACGCTTCGAGGGCCGGCGACGCTTTCCTCCTTGGGCAGGCGCAGGGTCTCGAAACGCCCGCTGCGCTCCAGAATGATTCGATCGGGATAGATTTCCGAGAGAGTGGCACCGCCCGGCAGCGGGTCGCCCACGGCGTAGCTGTCTTCCTGCCCCCGAGGGTCCCCGACGATGGCGCGCGCTTTCCCCGGCTCATCGCTGGCGAAAACGCCGCTGAGGGTGAGCTTGAGCCGGGTTTCAGGCGCATCGACCGGCTTCGCCTTCTTCACCGGCTGCTCCTGCTTCGACTCGCCGAAGAGGTGCCAGCTGGCAAGCTGACGCTCGTCGAAACGCGCTTGGCGCGTCGGCACCTGCACCGGCGCCGGCCTGCCCGTCGGCGGCTCCACCTCACCAGCACCCGGAACCAGCAGCCAGCTCAGCCGGGCCAACTGCCAGGCCAGCCAGATAATAAGCAACAGGTTGATTACCTTTGCTATCTGAGCCGCCCGGTCCGCGCGGAGCACGAACTGTAGCGCATTCTGCGGTATCGCGAGACTGACCATCGGTTTTTAGTGGATTCGCAATGTTCCCGAAACTGTTAACCGTCCGCTGGAGAATAACTTAAACGGTCAGAGCTAATTTTTTATTTTATCAGCAATTGCCATTTTAGCCATGCCCGGGGGTCAGAGACCGGCGCAAACGGCTGTGCGCCGGTCATGAAGCCGGCCGCTCCCGCTTTCCCCTGCGTTTGGACCGGCCCGCCGTCCCTTTTCCGCCCTTCCGCCGCTGCTGTCCAGGCGGACTCTTCCGGCGCGGTCTCGGCACCGGCGGCGCCGGCTCGACCAGCAGGTCGTCGGTGACTTGTTCCACGGGGATGGCGTGTCCGATGAAACTCTCGATGTCGGGCAGCGAGTAGACGAATCGCTCGCAGGCAAAGCTGATCGCATCGCCGTCGGCACCCAGGCGGGCGGTCCGTCCGATCCGGTGCACGTAGTCTTCTGCATCCTGCGGCAGATCGTAGTTGAATACATGACTGACATCCGGTATGTGCAGACCGCGCGCCGCCACGTCTGTGGCCACCAGTATCGCCAGCTCGCCTTCCTGGAATCGTCTCAGCAGCGACTGGCGTTTCCGCTGAGGCACGTCTCCGGAGAGAATTGCCGTGCTGTATCCGTTGCCCTCGAGGTACGCCCAAACCTTTTCCGCGTCCCGCTTTGTGTTCACGAACACGATGCTGCGGCGCGCGTCGATGCTCTTCATCAACCCCAGCAGCAGAGGGATCTTTTCTTCGTTCGAGGTGTGATACAGCACCTGCCGCACCCGTTCGGCGGTCACCTGCTCGGGCTCGACCCGTATCAATTGCGGGTTGTTCATATGCTCATAAGCCAGCTCGTTGACGCGCAGCGACATGGTGGCCGAGAACAGCAGCCCGAGCCTCTCCTGCGGCGGCGGGCAACGTCGCAGCAGAAAACGGACGTCCTTGATGAAGCCGAGATCGAACATGCGGTCCGCTTCGTCGAGCACCACCACCTGGGCCCGACGCAGGTCGAACACGCGTTGTTTGAAATAATCGATGATGCGCCCAGGGGTGCCGATCAACACATCGACCCCTTCGGCGAGTTTCTTGCGCTGACTGTCGTAATCCGTGCCACCGTAGGCGATACCGATCCTGAACCCGGTGTGCGCACCGAGCTTTGTCGCGTCACGGTGGATCTGAATGGCAAGCTCGCGGGTAGGCGCGAGAATGAGTGCACGGACCTGAGTGGCCGTGCGCTGCTGGGCCGGCGGGTTGCGCAACAGATGATTGAACGTCGCGATAAGAAATGCAGCCGTCTTACCGGTGCCGGTCTGTGCCTGGCCCGCGACGTCCCGACCCTGCAGGGTCAGCGGCAGTGTCTGCTCCTGGATTGGAGTGCAGACCAAAAAACCCGCCTCCTCAATGCCTTGGACAACCTCCTGCGGCAGATCAAAGTTAGCGAACTCAATACTTGTCAAATGTTCCTGCGACATGGTTTTCCATCATGACAATTCCAAGTAAATTTCAGGGCTTGCAATCTACCGGTATTTGGGCTGAAATTACCGCTGCTGCACGACAGGCGAAAGGCCGGAGCGCCCAACCAAGCGAAAAGCGCCTCTCATCGAAGAGCAGCAATTTCCGACAAGGTCTGCGTTCTCAAGTTCAACTCCCGTTTGAGTTATCATCTGTGTCTTTGGTGGTCAGGAGGCCCGCAGCGTGAGCGATAATATCGTTTATCTGACAGACGAATCATTTCAGACCGAAGTTCTGGATTCCAATGAACCCGTGCTGGTGGACTACTGGGCTGAATGGTGCGGCCCCTGCAAGATGATCGCTCCCATACTAACCGAAATTGCCGATGAGTATCAGGGCAAGGTGAAAATAGCCAAGCTCAACATCGATGAAAATCCGCAGACCCCCCCGAGATACGGTATTCGCGGCATCCCCACCCTGATGCTGTTCAAAAACGGGAACGTGGAAGCGACAAAGGTAGGTGCCTTGTCCAAATCTCAGCTCACTGCGTTCATCGATACAAACCTGTAGCAATCAGGCAAATCGGTCTGTATTTTAGCCGGAGGATTTTCTTCCAACTAACAGTTAGCCTGTCCACACAGCGTTGCTGCAACAGCAATGTGCCGTCACCCGCCTTTCGCGCGGTACGGTTCCTGCCAACTCATATAGAACACAAACGCTTATGAATCTGACTGAACTGAAACAAAAGCCCGCATCCGAAATCATCCAGATCGCGCAAGGCATGGGGATCGAAGGTGCCCGCTCGCGCAAGCAGGACGTTATCTTTTCCATTCTCAAGTCACACGCCAAGAGCGGCGAGGACATCTTTGGCGATGGCGTTCTGGAGATCCTGCAGGACGGCTTCGGCTTTCTGCGCTCGGCTGACAGCTCTTACCTCGCGGGTCCGGACGATATTTATGTGTCGCCCAGTCAGATTCGGCGTTTCGGATTGCGCACCGGTGACACCGTATCAGGCAAGATCCGTCCACCGAAGGAGGGTGAACGGTATTTCGCCCTGCTCAAGGTCAACGAGATCAATTACGAGAAACCGGAGAATGCCAAGAGCAAGGTACTGTTCGAAAATCTGACACCGCTGCACCCGAATGAACGCTTGAAGCTGGAGCTGGGCAACGGCAGCACCGAGGACATCACACCGCGCGTCATCGATCTGGCTGCGCCCATTGGCAAGGGACAGCGCGGGCTCATCGTCTCTCCGCCGAAAGCCGGCAAGACGATGCTCCTGCAGAACGTGGCTCAGTCGATCACGGCCAACCATCCGGAATGCTACTTGATCGTTCTGCTGATCGACGAGCGTCCGGAAGAAGTGACCGAAATGGCCCGCTCGGTGCGCGGCGAAGTGGTTTCTTCGACCTTCGATGAGCCGGCAAGCCGCCACGTGCAGGTCGCGGAAATGGTGATCGAAAAGGGCAAGCGACTGGTGGAGCACAAGCGCGACGTGGTGATTCTGCTCGACTCGATCACCCGTCTTGCACGCGCCTACAATACCGTGGTTCCCTCCTCGGGCAAGGTTCTGACCGGCGGCGTGGACGCGAACGCCCTGCATAGACCGAAGCGATTTTTCGGCGCCGCACGCAACATCGAGGAAGGTGGCAGCCTCACCATACTGGCGACCGCGCTGGTGGAAACCGGCTCGCGTATGGATGACGTCATCTACGAAGAGTTCAAGGGCACCGGCAACATGGAAATCCATCTTGACCGGAAAATCGCCGAAAAGCGCGTGTACCCGGCGATCAACATCAACCGCTCCGGGACTCGCCGCGAAGAGCTGCTCACCAAGCCCGACGAGCTGCAGAAGGTCTGGATTCTGCGCAAGCTTCTGCACGGCATGGACGAGGTCACCGCCATGGAATTCCTGCTCGACAAGCTCAAGGACAGTAAGACCAACAACGAGTTCTTCGACTCAATGAAGCGCTAGCAGGACAGGCAGCCACGCATCGGCTGGTGTGCCGCGAGGCCACGCCGCGTTGACGCACAGCATCATTCCGACACCGAACCGCGGCTCTCTATCCGGCGTCGCAACCTCCTGGCTGCGTTCCTCGTCCGTCAACGGTCAGACGCGCCGCTCTCCGTGTGCCTGTTTTTCAACCGCACATAGTGTTCGGCCGAGTACCTCAGGTAGCCCTTTTCTTTTTCCGTCAATGCCCTCACCTGCCGTGCAGGTGACCCAAGGTACAGATAGCCCCCCTTGAGCTCGGTATCGGGTGGGACCAACGCTCCGGCACCAACCATCGTCCCTGAGCGGATCAGAGCACCGTCGAGAACGATAGCCCCCATGCCGATCAGGCACTGGTCTTCAACCGTGCAGGCGTGCAGAACGGCGCGGTGCCCGACGGTCACCTCGCTGCCGACGACCAACGGCCTGCCACCCGGTGAGTATTTGCTGTCGTGGGTCACGTGCAGCACGCAACCATCCTGGATGTTGGTGCGCTCGCCGATACGAATCCAGTTCACGTCACCGCGGACGACGCTCATTGGCCAGATCGAGCTGTCCCGGCCAATTTCGACGCGGCCGGCGACCAGCGCCAGGGAATCGACATAAACCCCCGGATGGAGGCGGGGAGGAATGCCTTCGTAGGCGCGCAAGGCCATGCCGACTACCGCTACAGCCAGTACGCGGTCCGTGTCATCACCTGCGACGTCAGGTGCATGAGCCGCCTGACCGGCTCCGGGAGCCCGGCACCACCGGCGGCTTTTGCCGCCGCGCCGTGGCGCGCTTCGTCGATTTTCATCTGTTCCAGAATTGCGCGGCTCTTTCGGTCATTCGCTGGCATGCGATCCAGATGATCCTCCAGGTGCTGAAACACCTGCTTTTCTGTCTCGGCAACGAAGCCCAGGCTCCACTTGTCGCCCAACGCTCCCGCCGTCGCGCCGATCGCGAACGAACCGAAATACCAGAGAGGGTTGAGATAGCTGAGCCGTCCTCCGAGTTGCTCGACACGCCTTTCGCACCACTCGAGGTGGTCGTTCTCCTCCTGCGCGGCCTGCTCCATGCGCCCGCGAACGGCGTCGAGCCGGGCCGTCAGAGCCTGCCCCTGATAGAGTGCCTGCGCCGCCACCTCGCCGGCGTGGTTCACCCGCATCAGCCGTGCCGACTCCGCTTTCTCCCCCTCATTGAGTTCCACTTCATCGACCTCGTCGGCGGGATCACAGCGCCCGCTGACCAGCGGCCTGCCGGCCAGGGTGCGCACCGCCTGGTCGATGTTCATCACCAGGTGGTCGAGGGGGCTGTATCTGCGAGTCAACATGGTCATAAGAGTGTCCGCAATCCGGGGGCCGCTTGCAAGACCAAAGGTCTATCGGCTCGCGGAAGAAGCCGCCGACGGCACAACCAGCGGACCGGACCCATCGGCTAACGGGTCGCCAGGGTACGGCCGGAGAAGATCTCCCTCATCTCGTGCTCGAGGCGGCGGCTTATCTTGCGCCTTTCGGCCGGGCTCAATGCTTCGGTGCCCATTCCGAACAGATAATTGTCCAGCTCGAACTCCTTGAGCCGCATCTTGGTGTGGAAAATATTCTCCTGATAGACGTTGACATCCACCATCTGGTAGCGCTCCCGGGTATCCCTGGACAGGAAGTTCTGGATCGAGTTGATCTTGTGATCGATGAAGTGTTTCTTGCCACGCACGTCGCGGGTGAAGCCGCGCACCCGGTAGTCCATGATCACGATATCGGACTCGAAACGGTGTATGAGGTAATTCAGCGCTTTGAGGGGTGAGATGCGGCCGCAGGTCGACACATCAATGTCTGCCCGAAAGGTGCTGATCCCATTGTCGGGATGACTCTCAGGATACGTATGGACGGTGACATGGCTCTTGTCCAGGTGTCCCACGATGACCTCCGGCAGCGGACCCGGGGCCGGTGTGTTGGGGATATCGGGCAGCTTGACCGGCTCTTCGGCAATCAGCATGGTCACGCTGGCACCCTGCGGATCGTAATCCTGATGGGCAATATTGAGAATATTGGCGCCGATGATGTCGCAAACGTCCGTCAGGATCTGGGTCAGCCGCTCCGCGTTGTAAGCCTCATCAATGTACTCGATATATTCGCGGCGCTGCGCCCGAGTATCCGCATAACAGATGTCGTATATGTTGAAGCTCAAGGATTTCGTCAGGTTGTTGAAACCGTGCAGCTTGAGCTTTCTCATCGAGGAACGAACACGCATCCATCTAGACCCTGAGGGAAAGCTAGCGGTTGGCGATAGGCGGATGATAGATCATCTGCACCGTCACCTGCTCCGGACCGACAAAATAGAAGCTTCGCGCGCCATCGCGGTGGGTGCGCGGCTCGCTCTTTATTTGAACGCCGCGAGCGCGGAGGAAGACGTGCCAGTCATCGACGTCCTGCGGCGTTCGCAAGATGAAACCGATGTGATCCAGCACCTGCCGCGAAACATCAAAGCTCCTGTCTGAGCGATGCAACGCCAGATTATCGTTTCCGCTGCTGAGGTAGACATTGTCCGCGTCAGGGCGCCACTCCACCTGCATACCGAGGAGCTCGACGTAGAACTGCTCGGCCGCTTCCAGGTCGCGGACGTGAAACGCGACGTGTCGCAACCCGGCCGTTGGCGTGGGGCGCTGCATTCAGGCCTCTCGAATCTCGTAGTCGTGGGTGATCTGCGCCGTTTTTCCGAGCATGATCGAAGCAGAGCAATACTTCTGCGCCGACAGATCTACGGTGCGGGCGACGCGTTTCTCGCTCAGGCCCCTGCCGGTGACGATGAAATGAACATGGATCTTGGTGAAGACCTTCGGCTCCTCCACGGCACGCTCGGCCTCGATCTCGGCCACGCAGTCGCTGACCTCCTGTCGTGACCGTCTCAAGATATGCACCACGTCAAACGCGGTGCAACCCCCCATGCCAAGCAGCAGCATCTCCATGGGCCGCACGCCGAGATTGCGTCCGCCGTGCTCGGGCGGTCCATCCATGACAATCGCGTGCCCGCTCCCGGATTCGCCCACAAAGGTCGCGTCCTGTACCCATTTGACTCGCGCCTTCATCCGCTTCTCCTAATCGCCAGGAATAGTGAGGGCCCCGTCACGGAATAGACCTGGCCCGTGTCTTGCATGCCCTAATGCTGACCGCCAACCAAACGATACGTACAGAAACGAGGGCCCGCGAAGGTACAGTCAGATGATGCCGAATACAATACCTGTCCGACCGAAATCGACCGGCAATGCTTCCATTGACAGCTTCCTGGAACATTGTCACCGCAGACGCTATCCGGCGAAGAGTGTGATCATTTATGCAGGAGACCAGCCGGACGTACTCTATTATATCGTCGCCGGATCAGTAACCGTGCTGATCGAGGACGAGGACGGTCACGAAATCGTCCTGGCCTATCTGAATCCCGGTGATTTCTTTGGTGAAATGGGCCTTTTCGGCGAAGACACCGACCGCAGCGCCTGGGTCCGCACCCGCACCCAGTGCGAGCTCGCCGAAATCAGCTACGGCCGCTACCGGCAGGTGGCGGAAGAAGACCCCGGCATCCTATTCGCGCTCGCGGGTCAGATGGCTGCACGACTTCGCAGCACCAGCCGTAAGGTCAGCGACCTGGCATTCCTGGACGTGACCGGTCGCGTGGCCCGCACCCTGCTGGACCTGTGCAAACAGCCGGACGCAATGACGCATCCTGACGGCATGCAGATCAAGATCACGCGTCAAGAAATTGGCCGCATCGTCGGCTGCTCGCGCGAGATGGTGGGCCGCGTTCTGAAGTCACTGGAGGAGCAGGGGCTCATTTCGGCCAAGGGAAAGACCATGGTGGTATACGGTACCCGCTGAGGCCGGCTTCCCAGACAGACCGCGCCACGCCGGCGTGCCGGGCACTGCACTGCCGGCACGCCCGGCGTCCGACTCAACCGAAAAGCTCCCGGAGACGCGCACCCGGGTCCTGCGCCTTCATGAAGGCTTCCCCGACCAGAAAGGCGTGAACGCCGTTGTCACGCATCAGTTTCACATCGGCTTTGGTGCGAATCCCGCTTTCCGTCACCAGGACCCGATCCCGTGGGAATCCTCGCAGGAGCTCGAGCGTGGTGGACAGCGTGGTGTGGAAACTGCGCAGATCGCGGTTGTTCACGCCGATCAGGGATGCCGGCGTCAGGAGCGCTCGCTCCATTTCGTCAGCGTCGTGGACCTCGACCACGGCATCCAGATCGAGGTGCTCCGCGAGCTGCAACAACTCCCGCAGCATGCCATCTGCAAGCGCGGCCACGATGAGCAGGATACAATCCGCGCCCAACGCCCTCGCTTCGTAGACCTGATAAGGATCGATCACAAAATCCTTGCGCAGCACCGGCAGCGAACACGCGGCACGCGCCTGCTGCAGATATTCGTCCGCACCCTGAAAAAATTCCGTGTCGGTCAGCACCGACAGACAGGTCGCTCCGCCCGCCTCGTAACCCGCAGCAATGGCTGCGGGGTCGAAATCTTCACGTAACGTCCCCTTGCTGGGCGAAGCCTTTTTTATTTCGGCAATGACGGCACTCTGGCCCGCCGCGATCCTGTCGCGCAGGGCCCGCCCGAAGCGGCGCACTGCGGGTGCCCCCCGGGCGCGCTGGCGCATGTCTGCCAGAGGGATCGCCTCGATGCACCGGGCGATCTCCTCGAGCTTGCGCTCGAGTATCTTTTTCAGAATGTCCGGTGTGTCTGTCACGGGAAACGGTTGGTCAATTCCACGAGGGCGTCCAGCTTGCGCTTCGCCTCGCCGGAGGAAATCGCCAGCCGTGCCGCCTCCACGCCCGCTTCGAGGCTGGCAGCCACGCCGGACGCGTAGATCGCCGCACCGGAATTCAGCACCACAATGTCACGTGCCGGTCCCGGCACGTCGTCCAGAGCTTCCCGTAACCGCGCCAGGCTCTCACCGGGACCTTCAACCGCAAGGCTCTGGACGTCACAGGCGGACACGCCGAACTGCTCGGGCGCGATCCGGTACCTGCTCACCTCGCCCTGCTTGAGCTCGGCGATCTGGGTGCTTGAACCAATGCTGATTTCGTCCAGCCCGTCTTCTGCGTGTACCACCAGAACGTGCACACTCCCCAGCTTGTCCAGCACCATGGCAAGCGGCTCCAGCCAATCTGCGCTGAAAACACCCAGCACCTGGTTGGGCGCCCCGGCTGGGTTGGTGAGCGGTCCCAGCAGGTTGAACAGGGTGCGCACGCCCATTTCTTTGCGCGGCCCGACGGCGTGCCGCATGGCGCTGTGGTGCCGTGGCGCGAACAGAAAGCCGACGCCGATCTCGTTGACGCACCGGGCGACCTGTTCCGGAGTCAGCTCGAGGTTGACCCCGGCGGCTTCCAGAACATCGGCGCTACCACAACTCGAGGACACGGAGCGGTTGCCGTGCTTGGCCACCCGTGCGCCAGCGGCCGCGGCGACCAGGGCACTCGCCGTTGAAATATTGAAAGTGGAAGCCCCGTCGCCCCCGGTACCGCAGGTATCAACCAGGTGCTCGCCCGACACCGGCACGGGGGTCGCCAGCTGACGCATCACTTCCGCGGCGGCGGCAATTTCATCGACCGTTTCTCCTTTCATGCGCAAGCCGATCAGAAAGCCGCCGATCTGGGCCGGGGTCGCCAGCCCGGCCATGATCTGATGCATGACGGCGGACATTTCACCGGCGGACAGATCCTGTCTTTCGGTCACGCGGCGAATTGCCGCCTGTATATCCAATTCGAATACCTCCCTCTCTGTTTAACGCCGAGCGGTCGCCGCGAGACGAAATGCCCCATTGTCAGGATTCAAGAAAATTCCTCAGCAGCTCGTGACCCTGTTGGGTGAGAATCGATTCCGGATGAAACTGCACGCCTTCGATTGCGAAGTCGTGGTGACGAACGCCCATGATCTCCTCCACTTGACCCTGCGCACCGGCGGTCCAGGCGGTGATCTCCAGGCAGTCCGGCAGGCCGTCCGCTTCGATCACCAGAGAATGATAACGGGTCGCCATCAGAGGATTCGACAGACCTCTGAAGACTCCCTCGCCCGTGTGATGAATCAACGATGTCTTGCCGTGCATGACACCCCTGGCGTGGACGATCCTCCCGCCGAACGCCTGCCCGATGCTCTGATGACCGAGACAGACCCCAAGCATCGGGACCTTTCCCGCAAAGGCCCTGATGGCCTCCACCGACACGCCCGCCTCTTTCGGGGTACAGGGACCCGGCGAGATCACCAGCCGCTCGGGTCGGAGCTGTCGAATTTCATCGACAGTGATCTCGTCATTGCGATAGACCCGCACTTCCGCCCCGAGCTCACCGAGATACTGAACCAGGTTGTACGTGAAGGAGTCGTAGTTGTCGATCATCAGCAGCATAGCGAGGTTATCAAATTGATTATATGTAAGTTATTTTCTCGCCGAGCCGTTT
>JASFKW010000022.1:0-39248 GCA_050118435.1 Gammaproteobacteria bacterium
CCTTGTTTTGAGGGGAACGGTCCGTGCCGAAGTACATGAAGGTGATCCTGGCGTGCACCCTGTGCCTCGTCTTGGTAACCGGGCTGGTGTTGCTTGTCCAGCGCCTGTTTTAGGCTAGGCTTTAGGCGACGCTGGAGCTTCCAGTAATTAGAAGAGGAGGGCCAAAATGAAGCTGAACATGGGTACCGCGGACAGGGTCATTCGGCTGATCGTGGCCGCAATCATCGCCGGTCTGTATTTCACCGGTCAGATCACGGGGACGCTGGCGATCGTTCTGGGCATCATCGCGGTTGCATTTCTGGTGACCAGCCTCATCGGCTGGTGCCCGGCTTATATGCCCCTGGGACTTTCGACCAGGAGGAAGACGGCGTCCTAGGAAATCGTCTTCACCAATTGTGACCCGCGTCCCGACATCAAAGCCTTCTGCCCGCGAGTTGGGTTTTGCGTTCGGTACAACAGAGCTCGTAATGTGCGCTCAGGCGTATGATTATACTCACAGTGCCAGGCACGGCCCGTGCGACCGCGGCTGCGCTGTTCAAGGACAGCGGCTGTGCTCCCCGGGTGGGGGGCACGCCGAGAAGGCTGGGCCCGAAGAAGCGCGATGCAGGGGCGAAGGTCTTCAGGCGCAGGCTTTGTTTATTACTCCGACCGCACATATTCCGTACACAGGGTGCAAACATGCTGGTGACGTTCTCCACCCCCGCGCACGCCAATATCACCATGTTCGGTGACGTTGCAGTGCACATGCTCGAGCTCATGGGACACAGCGCAACCGTGCCCGGTGCGCTGCTCTCCGAGGATATCCCGGCGGCGCTCAAGCGACTGGAGGCCGCGGTCGAGGCAGACCAGCAGCTGCCGCAGCCACAACAGTCGCGGGAGGACGACGACGAGGAAGCCCCCGTAAGCCTTGCGCACCGGGCCCTGCCACTGATCGGATTGCTCAGGGCCGCGGCCGATGCAAAGTGCAACGTCATGTGGGACAGCGAGCTTCACCTGGGGACCTAACTTATCTCAGCAAATCGACCTTCAGCGACGGCGAGGTCATGGACGGCTCGTCCCTGATTGTCCGGAATAACCTGGGCTCCGACTACTGGACGGCGCTCCAGGGGGTCACCAAGGTTGCGGAGCGCAGCCTCCGGCGGCGATTGACGTATACTGACGATGCATCGCGTTCGGAACCGCCATATAGCGCTTATGAATTCCGCACCCGCAACAAAGTTCACCGCCGTTGTCACCATCGTGCTGGGTGTTCTGGCGATCATTCTCCCGTATTTCGTTGGGACGATGGCGGTCATGCTGCTGGGCGCGGTCATGCTGGCGAGCGGTGTCGTTGCCTTGCTTTATGTGAACGCGGCGGGCAAAGCGGGCGTTCCGGTCAGTGTTTTCGGTCCCTGGGTACAGGTGATTGCAGGGGCGGTCTTGCTGATCTGGCCCGAACTGGCGCTATGGCTGGTGGCCGTGGTGTTGGGCGGTGGTCTGGCGCTGAGCGGAATCATGGGACTTTCCGCGCTGAAGCAGGGCCAGGTGGTTAATCCTCCGACGTCGCGAAAGATCGCGCTTTGGTCGAGCATCGTGCTGGGGGTGCTGCTGATTGCTATGGGCGCCGCCGGCTCCGCACTGCTGCTCGGTGTTTTGCTGGGCGTAGCCCTGATCGGCAACGGACTTCAGCAATGGCGGATGGCGAGCCGTTGGCCATGAAGCGATTATTTGGGGTCATCGCGGTTCGGGTCATCAGAAGCTTGCACACCACCTGTGCCGCCCCGGCCGGGACGATAGGCGTACCACGAACGGGCTTTCGTCTCCGATCTCTGGAAGGCCAGGAGTGAGGAGCGCCAGCGGGCGGCGTACAGAACCGCTGTTGTCGGGTGAAAGCTAAACTTGAAGGATAATAAGCTGGTCGGTTTACCTATGTCGGTCGTCGTAGTCCGTTCGGTTCTTGCGTTAGTGCTCAGCCTTGTCTGGGCGAACGCCGCGCCGGCCGGGCACGAGCCATATCGGGTTCTTGTGCTGCACTCGTTCAGAAGCAGCCTGCCGGTGACTGTCGACTGGTATGAGGGTATAGTACGGGGCTTTTCATCGGCACCTGATGTAAATATTCAGATCGACAGTGAAAGCCCGGACCTGACACGCTTTGCGGAAAAGCAACAATTCAACTGGCTACTCGATTTCTACCGTAATAACTATCAGGAGCGTAAGCCGCATCTGATTATTTCGACCGACACGCCTGCCTTGCGATTCCTGCTTGTGCACGGAGAGGAGCTGTTTCCCGGTCTGCCGATTGTGTTTGTTGACGCGGACCGCGATTTTGTGAGCGCACGGCAGCTGCCCCCGAACGTGACAGGCATCACCGGTTTTCTCGATGTCGCAGGCACACTGGAGCTTATTCTGCGTGTTCATCCCGATACACAGCGCGTGGCTGTAGTCGTCGGATCCGGGCCATATGACAAGGAATTTGCTGGTGTGGCACAGCCGGCCATCGAATCCTTTGGAGACCGGGTTGAGTTCGTCTGGCTGCACGGTATGCCGGTTGATGAACTTGTCGAAGCTCTCAACACCTTGCCCGCGCGCACAGTGGCCCTGTATCTGGTCCAATTTCAGGATCGAACCGGAAGAATATACATCCCGCGAGCGATGCTGCAGGCGTTTGCGGCTGCGGCCAAACTGCCGGTTTATGGCCTGTGGGATACCTTGCTTGAACACGGAATTGTCGGCGGTCGTCTGATTACTGTGGAGGAACACGGGTATCAGGCGGCCAAGATGGCGGTGCGCATCCTCCGGGGTGAAACGCCGGAGGATCTGCCTGTGGTCGACAGGTTGGAAAATCCCTCAATTTTCGACGGAGTCGAACTGGCGCGCTGGAACATAAAGGAAGACCGCTTGCCTGCGGGCAGCCAGATACGCCATCGCCAGCTGTCGATGTGGAACGAGCACAGGACAGAGATCATGATCGCGCTCGTGGTCATCGTCTTGCAGGGGGTTATGATCATCGTGCTCATGCTGAACCGCCGGAGACTCGGGCGGGCACAGGCTGCGCTGCGGGGTGAGTATGCGCGGCGCACAGAGGCGGAGACATTCGCGACTCGCCTGCGGGCAAGGTTGGCGCGCTTCAGCAAGGAACGCAGCCTGGGCACCATGGCCACCACCATTGCGCACGAGATCAACCAACCCCTGATCGCGATCCAGAATTACGCGCAGGCGGCAAGACGACGTTTACATGCCGAAGGAGATGCCGCGCCCAAGCTCACCGAGCTGATCGCGAAGATCGAGAGACAGGCGGAGCGCGGGGGCGCCATCACCCAGCACGTTCGCGCGTTGGTCAGCAGCGACGATCCGCATTTGCTCCCCACGCCTCTAGATCCTTTGGTCGAAGAGGTCATCCGGATGATGGAACCGGAGAGCGAGGCCCGGGGGGGCCGTATCGCATGCGAGCCGGCCGGCGATCTTCCCCCGGTGCTTGCTGACGCCTTACAGGTCCAGCTAGTTCTGGTTAATCTGCTGAACAATGCCCTGCGGGGCGTTTCTGCGGGCGAAGAGAATGCCAAGCGGATTTCAGTGGATGTGCGTCCGCTCGGCGACCGCGAGGTGCAAATCAGCGTGACGGACGGGGGATCCGGCGTCCCGCCGGAACAGGTCGAGAGCATCTTTGAGCCCCTTTATTCGGGCACAAGCACCGGCATGGGGATGGGGCTCACGATCTGTCGAGATATCGTAGACGCCCACGGTGGGCGCATCTGGTACGAGCCGAACCCTGCCGGGGGCGCCGTGTTTCGATTCACGTTGCGGACAGCCGAGTCATGAGCAACAAGCAGGAGCAAACGGTATTCGTCGTCGATGACGACGCCGCGGTCCGAGATTCGATCCAGGAGTTGCTGGAGTCGGTCGGTCTGCAGGCGGAGGGCTATCCCTCGGCGCTGGTTTTCCTGGATGCCTTCCAGCCGCAACGCCCGGGTTGTCTGGTGCTCGATGTGCGCATGGCCGCCATGAGCGGTCTGGCGTTGCAGGAGAAGCTCAACGAGTTGGGGGCCGAAATTCCGGTCATTGTGCTCACCGGCCACGGCGACGTCCCTATGGCCGTCCATGCGATGCGAAACGGCGCGGTCGATTTCGTCCAGAAGCCCTACCGAGAACAGGCCCTGCTAGACAGCATTAACGCTGCACTGGCATTGGACGCTGCCGCCAGGCGCTCGTCCAGCGCCGCGGATGACCTCGAAGAGCGGCTGGCGGCCTTGACAGAACGCGAGCGAGACGTGCTCAAACAGATCCTCATGGGCTCGACCAGCAAAGAAGTTGCCCGGGAGTTGGGTGTCAGCCCGCGGACCGTGGAGGCACATCGTCGGAATCTCCTGCGCAAACTGGAGATCGGGACGGTAAAGGAGCTGATGGTTCGGCTGGCTCCTCCAGGCGCCAAGTCGCTCGGGCCTCCGGGAGAATAATCGAACCTCGCGGACCGATCCGCTTCGCCCGGCGGCGTTGCAGCGCGCGCTTGAGGGGGTAACCTTCCATGACCGTCTACCTACGTAGACTCGGTGGCAGACCGAATAGCCTCCGTTTTATATCTCATCTAACGTTCTGCCTGAAACTGACTACCTGATGGGTAGTGGTGAAGGCCCTCGCTCTCCGCCGCCGATCGCGCAGCGGGAACACCAGGCCTTCGCCGATTCCTCCCGTTCCAGTACGAGTCAGGGGGCTTTTTGGTGGCAGGCAAGATCGTCTTTATCGTCAGCGAGGACCCTGCGGTCCGTGATTCGCTCTCGGAGTTCGTCGCATCGGCGGGTCTGCGCGCTGAGACACTGCCCTCTGTGGAAGCGTGGCTGGAGGCGACCGGGCCGCAGCCCGAGGGCTGCCTTGTGCTGGATGCGGGTGCGGGCCGACTGGTCGAGCGGGAGCGGCTCGCAAGATTCGCCTTGGCGTGCGCGAGGATATCGGTTCTGGTGCTCGTCGAGCGCGGCGACGTACCGACGGCGGTGCGCGCCATCAAACAAGGGGCCGCGGACGTGCTGCAAAAACCTTTGCCGCCTGTGAACCTGCTGCAGCGCATCAGGTGGGCGATCGCGTAAGGGGGGGCACCACCGGCTGACCCTGGACTACGTACGTAGAGTAGGTGCTCGACCTAATGGAACGCTTCGCCTGTTTTGGTATAACTTCCAAGACCGGAGCGAACAAAGCGGCGATGTGAACGCGATCCATCGGGAAGCTGGGCGCGCGATAGGCCTCGGAGCTCGATTAGCCACGAAAAGGCGAAAATGCACGCATGAAAATGAGACGAAGCACGTTCCCTCCGATGCAGATTGCTGAGTCCTATAACCTCGATCAGGTGCTGGCGCAGATCAAGACTGCGACTCGGCATCTCCGGCGCGATTAGTCGGCGCAGGCGTATGACCTCGCGGGCGCGCCGACCCGATACGCCCGCCAGTCATAAACTGTTTCAGATTTGGTAAGGAGACCTTGTTATGGGTTCCCGTTTGCGCACCATTCTGGCTTCCGTGCTGGGACTGGCTGCAAGCCTTGCCTTCGGGTCGCTGGCTTTTGCCGAGACCGATCCCCTGGCTTCCTGGACAGATGGGTCCACCAAACAGGCGATCCTCGAGTTCGTGCAAACCGCGACCGACGAGTCGGGTTCCGGATACGTGCCGCCCACAGAGCGCATCGCCACCTTCGACAACGACGGCACGCTGTGGCCGTCCCATCCGATGTACACTCAGCTCGCCTTTGCTTTGGATCGAATAAGGGAGCTGGCGCCTCAGCATCCGGAGTGGAAGACCAAGCAGCCCTTCAAGGCGGTGCTCGACAATGACATGGAGGCGCTTGCGGCGGCGGGCGAAAAAGGCATGGTCGAGCTGGTCATGGCCTCGCACGCCGGCATGAGCACCGCCGAATTCGAGAAGATCGTGACCGACTGGTTAGAGACGTCGCGTCATCCGCGCTTCAAGAAACCCTATACCGAGTTGGCCTATCAACCGATGCTCGAGCTCCTGGCCTATCTGCGGGACAACGGTTTCAAGACCTTCATCGTCTCCGGCGGCGGCATCGAGTTCATGCGACCGATGACCGAGCAAGTCTACGGGATTCCGCCCGAGCAAGTGATCGGGTCGAGCATTGAGACCAAGTACGAAATCAAGGACGGCAAGCCGGTGCTGATGCGTCTGCCCAAGGTCCATTTCATCGACGACAAGGCCGGCAAGCCGGTGGGTATCAATGAGTTCATCGGCCGGCGACCCGTCGCCGCCTTCGGCAATTCCGACGGCGACCGCCAGATGCTCGAGTGGACCGGCGCGGGCGGCGGCGCGCGGCTGATGATGCTGGTGTTCCACGACGACGGCAAGCGCGAGTATGCCTATGGTCCGGCAAGCGGGCTACCGAACACCAAGTTCGGCACATTTTCCCAGTCACTGATGGATGAAGCAATGAAGAAGGGGTGGGTGGTCATCAGCATGAAGGACGACTGGAAGCGCATTTTTGCGCCAGAATAGTGGCGCCGCAGTAACAACACGAGACGATTACGACCGGAGATCAGATACCATGAGGCAGAACAAGCTATTAAATTACCTGCGCGCCGTGCTCACCGTTTTTGCGGTGGTAGTGGCGGGCGTCCCGGCGCAAGGGGCGGAAAAGAAGCCCAATATCCTCGTGATCTGGGGTGATGACATCGGCCAGTCCAACATCTCGGCCTATACGTTCGGCCTGATGGGCTACAAGACGCCGAACATCGACCGAATCGCCGGGGAAGGCATGATGTTCACCGACTACTACGGAGAGCAGTCCTGCACCGCCGGCCGGTCGTCCTTCATCACGGGTCAATCCGTATTCCGCACCGGGCTCTCCAAGGTTGGCCTGCCGGGGGCGGAGCTTGGCATGCGCGAGGAGGACCCTACCATCGCCGGAATGCTCAAGGCCCAAGGCTACGCCACCGGCCAGTTCGGTAAAAACCACCTTGGTGACCGCGACGAGCACCTGCCGACCAATCACGGCTTCGATGCCTTCTTCGGCAACCTTTATCACCTCAACGCCGAGGAGGAACCCGAGCACCGGGACTATCCCGGCGACATGAAGCTCCCCGGCGGAGAGACGTTCCGCGAGCGGTTCGGCCCCCGCGGTGTTATCCGCTCGACGGCCGCCTACGGTGAGGACGGCATCACACAGCACATCGAGGACACCGGTCCGCTGACCCGCAAGCGCATGGAAACCGTCGACGATGAGACCTCGGACGCGGCGATGGCCTTCATCAGGGAGAAGGCGGCTGACGGTACGCCCTGGTTCGTCTGGTGGAACGGCACCCGCATGCATTTCCGCACTCATGTTTCACCGGAAATGCAGGAGCGCGCCAACGAGATCGCAGGACACAAGGTGAACGAGTACACCGCCGGGATGATCGAGCACGACTTGACCGTCGGCAAATTCCTCGACCTGCTCGACGAACTCGGCATCGCCGACAATACGATTGTTTTCTATTCCACCGACAACGGGCCCCACATGAACACCTGGCCCGATGCCGCCATGACCCCTTTCTGGAGCGAGAAGAACACCAACTGGGAAGGCGGCTGGCGGGTGCCAGCCATGGTACGCTGGCCTGACAAGATCGAGGCCGGGACGGTCACCAACGAGGTCGTGCACCACATGGACTGGTTTCCCACCTTCCTCGCCGCAGCGGGCGACCCAAACGTCAAAGAGGAGCTCCTTGAAGGCGAGACGGTTCCGGAACTGGGTCGCGAGTACAAGGTGCATCTCGATGGCTACAACCTGCTTCCGATCCTGACCGGCGAAACCGATAAGAGCCCGCGCAAGGAGATCTTCTACTTCACGGACGATGGCGATCTGTCCGCGCTTCGCTACGCCGACTGGAAGCTGATCTTTCTGGAGCAGGAACGCTGGGCAACATTCCGCACCTGGATTCAGCCATTCACCCAGTTGCGCGTGCCGCTGGTCTTCAATCTCCGGCGCGACCCCTACGAGCGGTCCTACCGGACGTCCAACACCTACTACGACTGGGTGCTCGACCACGCCTTCATGCTGGTGCCGGCGCAGCAATACGTCGCCAACTTTCTGGAGACCTTCGAGGAGTTTCCGCCGAGACAGAAAGCGGCGAGCTTCAGCCTGGACCAGGTGATGGAGAAGCTGACCGTTCCAAACCTTAATCAGTGATGCAGCGGAACCCCTACAGATGTGGCGTCGGCCGGCCTCCGATCCGGCCGACGCGATACCAGCAATTTCCCGGAGGAGAGTCACATGATTGCCCGAACGTGGAGGCTCGATTGCGTTTTTGATGCAGCTCAAGCCGAAGCGGAAGGGCGTCAAGCTGACGCTCGCGCCAGGACAAGCCGTTCTTCGTCTGGCTCAACTTTGGCATCGGCGCGTAATACCGCTACAAGCCGCAATGGCTGCTTACCACCGGAATTTCGTACGACATCAATCTATCCACCGATGCCACCGGCGCGATCATACTTCCGATCGGCGCGATGTACTGCTACGGTGCCGGCTTGGAATATAACAAACGCGAAGACCTGATCATCGGTGCGGGAGTGGACGTCGTCTGGGAGGGTGATCTCCCTGTGAAGGAGGCGGGCAATGCCATCGCCGGCACTGTAGAGGGTTAATACACCGACACCTATTTCGTGGTTCGCCACCGTGTACGCAAGCTGGAAATTCTAGAAATCGATTGATTATTTCGGCACCGCTGACGTCCTGGTTCCTTCGGGGAAACCTTTTTTTCGGTTACCTAATCGCGCTCTTTCACCAGCTCGGGAAAGACCCGCAATGCGCCAACGGATGATTCGTGGTGGCTGTGCCTTATGTTTGCGCAGGCGCGACCCGGGGGGAACTGGTGCTGGAAAGTCGCTGGTCCTCCGGAGTAAAGTGCGGGTACTCGTTTGTCCCGCAGGCATCGAAGGCTGAATTGACGGGCTCTATGTATTCGCGACTCTTTGTTTTGCTGGGCGGGCTGCTGCTTCAGGATGCGGCTTTATCAGCTGAAAAGGATAGCCAAGAAATGGTGGGCCGTTCCGTCTGTGCCACCTGCCACCAGGAGCAGGACAGGCTCTGGACCGGTTCTCATCACGACCTGGCGATGCAGCCGGCAAACGAAGATACGGTGCTGGGGAATTTCAACGATGTCGAGGTGACGCAATTCGGCGTGATGTCGACCTTTTATCGCAAGGACGGCCAGTATCGGGTGCGCACCGAAGGCCCCGACGGCAAGCTGCAGGACTACGGAATCAAATACACTTTCGGCGTCGAGCCCCTGCAGCAGTACCTGATCGAGTTCCCCGGCGGCCGTCTGCAGGCACTGAGCTTCGCCTGGGATGATCGTCCTGAAGGGGAGGGCGGCCAGCGCTGGTTTCATCTTTACCCCGATGAAAAGATCGCGCACGACGATGAGCTGCACTGGACGCGACCCAGCCAGAACTGGAACAGCATGTGCGCCGAGTGCCATTCCACGCATCTGCAGAAGAACTACGATCCGGCCAACAGGACATTCTCGACCACCTGGTCGGAAATCGACGTTTCCTGCGAAGCCTGCCATGGGCCAGGCTCGGAGCACGTGGCCTGGGCCGAGCGCAAGCCCGGCTGGAAAGGTCTCGAAGACAGCAAAGGGCTGGTTGTCGCGCTGGATGAGCGCGACGGCGTGGACTGGAAGATCGATCTCGAAACCGGTAACGCGTCACGCAGCCAGGCCCGTGACAGCGCCAGAGAGATCGAGGTGTGTGCGCGCTGCCATTCAAGGCGCAGCCCGATAAGCAGCGACTATGCACACGGCGAGCCGTTCATGGATCATTACCTGCCGCGGCTGCTGGACGAAGGCATGTACTTCAGCGATGGCCAGATCGATGGCGAAGTGTATGTCTACGGGTCGTTCCTGCAGAGTAGGATGTATCGGAAAGGCGTGACCTGCAGCGACTGCCACGACCCACACAGCCTGCAATTGAGAGCGCCGGGCAACGGTGTCTGCCTGCAGTGCCACGCGGCCGTGAAGTACGATTCCGCCAGCCACCATTTTCACGAGCCGGGATCGCCGGGTGCCAGCTGCGCGGAGTGTCACATGCCGCCGAAGACCTACATGGTGGTCGATCCACGCCACGATCACAGCATGCGCGTTCCGCGGCCGGATCTGTCGGTGAAGCTCGGCACCCCCAATGCCTGTACCAACTGCCACGCCGAGCGACCCGCCGAGTGGGCGGCGAAGCAGGTCGAGGCATGGTATGGCGGCGATCCAGAAGGCTATCAGCGCTATGCCGGTGTACTCGAGGCGGGGCGCCGTGGCGAGCCCGCCGCCGGCAAGGCACTGGCGGAGCTGGTTCGCGACAGTGACGTGCCGGACATCGCGCGGGCCACGGCGCTGGCCGGGATCGGACCCTACCTGAGCCCCCAGACCGTCGATGTCGTGGCACAAGGCCTGGGCGCGGATGATCCGATGCTACGTTCCGCGACCCTGGAGGCCCTGGAGTCAGTCCCAATGAATATCCGGGCACAACTGGCCTTTCCGTCTTTGAACGACCCCGTGCGGGCGGTTCGAATCGAGGCCGCGCGGATACTGGCGGGTATGCCTGTGGCTGACTTGTCCGCCGGGCAGCGCTCTCAGCTTGAGAAGGGCTTCGAGGAATACCTTCAAACACAGCAGGCGATGGCCGAGCGCCCCGAGGCGCAGGTCAACATGGGCAACCTCTATGCAGCCCGCGGTATGACAGCCCAGGCCGCATCGGCCTATCGCACCGCCACAGAGCTCGATCCGGCGTTCGCGCCCGCCTATGTGAACCAGGCTGACCTGCTCCGCAACCAGGGCGAGGAGGCCGAGGCGGAAGCCGTGCTGCGACAGGCAATAAAGATCATTCCGGATAATGGCGACGTTTACCACGCGCTGGGTCTGTCGCTGGTGCGACAGAAACGCTCAAAGGAGGCACTCGAGGCACTCGAACAGGCCGTCAGGCTGTCGCCGAACAATGCCCGCTATGTCTACGTGTACGCCGTTGCCCTGAGCTCGGCGGGCGATACGGCGAAGGCCATCCTGGTGCTGCAGGGCGCACACAACCGTTTTCCTAACAATACGGATATCCTGAATGCGCTGGCGGCGTTCCACCGCGACAGTGGAAACTCGGAGACGGCGCGGAGTTACGTCGAGAAGCTCAAAAGGCTTTTGCCTTAGTAGAGGGTGCATTGACAAAGCCTCATGTCTCTCGACGGGACGCCGTTGATACATCCCTGTAGGCCTTGCGGCCGCGTCCCTGCGGCCGACACCCGTCGAGACGCATGGGGCTTTGTCAGCGTGCGGCTCAGTAAGTCTATGAGGGGCGAGTGATCGGTACGCCTCAATCGTCATCGGCGCGCGACTCTGCATAACGGTCGATCAGCTTCGACGCGTCCAGTTGACCGACGTGGCCGGCAAGATAGACATCCACCCAGCGCAGCAGGTTGGGTGCGTCAGGGCGAACTGCGATACTGATGTCGCTCGGGTAGTGCGCCTCGGGGTCTACACCGATGTAGATCGCCGTTTCGGGATGCTGGCGCATGTAGTAATCGACTTGCAGCCCGCCATGGAAGCCGGCGTAGACGCGGCCGGCCTTGACCGCTTCGACCATTTTCGCCAGGTCAGGAAAGGGTTGGACCTGTAGTTCCAGGTAGTCCCGCCGCAGCAGAGGCCCGTAAATGCTGCCTTTGACCACCCCGATCTTCAGCTCCGCTGCCGCCTCGGTGCCGGCGAGTTGACTAAAGGTCTGCACGTCTAAGTCGCGCTTCAGCCTCACGAACGCGGCGCGATTATAGAAAACCCGGCGTTTTTGCTCCAGGTACGGTCGGGAAAAGAACACCCGTTTGGCGCGGCGCACGTCGCTGCTCAGGAACGAGATACCCAGGTCAGCCTCTCTGCGGGCGACGACTTCGATTACGCCATCGTAGGTCTCTGCGGTACGCACGAACTCGACTGCAACGCCCATCTTCTCGGCGAGATCGCGGGCGAGATCGGCTTCAGCACCCGTAACGGTCCCGTCGTCGCCGATCATGATAACGGGTGGAGTATCCTTGTCGCGTATGGCGACCCGCAGTGCCCCGGCGTCCAGGATGCGCTGGATATCGGGAAACGTAGATTCGCCGGCAACCACGGCGGGATTGCAGACGAGTAGCAGCCAGGCCGCGAGCAGGACTGTTATGCGACCATTCATGGGGTCTCCGGGTCCGTGTGGCCGTCCTGCAGATCCCTGGCGCGAATCTCCTTGCCCGGCCGCGCAGTCATGACGGTGAGGGTGATATTCGACTGCAGAGTCAGGGCGGTTCTGACCGGACCGATGATATTGTCCGTGGTCGCCAGAACCACCAGCGCCATCGAGGTAGGAATGCCCACCGCGGCCAGGAGCGGCGCGACCGTCGGGATCAACACGGCACCGCCGCCGACTGCGGTTGCACCGGCGATGATCGACCCGACGCAGATCACGACGTAGTCCTGCAAATCGAGGTCGATGACGTAAATCTGGGCCAGAAACAAGGTCAGGAAGGACAGCAGAAACACGGCCCCGTGCTGGTTGGCGAAAACGCCGAAGGGAATCACCAGGTCCGGCACCCGTCGATCGACGCCGTAGTCACGCTCCAGCGTATCCAGCGCCGCCGGCAGGGCAATAATCGGATTGTTGGTCATGAACGCCAGCATGTTCGGATTGCTCAGCTTCGAGAGGGTAGCGATGAGCGGCCCACGCACAGCCAGCCAGAACAACAGCATGTAGACCAGCATCAGGATAATACCGCCCACGTAGAAGGCGGCAACGAACTTGGTCAGCGCGAGCAGGGTATCGATGCTGATCTGGGCCACGACGCCGGCGATCAGACACAACAGCCCTGGCGCCAGGATCACGATCGCCCAGCGAAACAGCTGCATGAAGGCCTGGTACAGCGTGTCCACCATGGCGAGTGTCTGATCGACCGCGCGCGTCTGAATGACGCCCATCGCCAGCCCCATGGAGATGCTCAGGAACACGATGCTCATCACCTGGTTGGTGCTGAGCGCCTCGAAGATGTTGGTGGGAATGATCTGTGCGAGAAAGCTGAAGATACCGGTCGTCTCCGGCGGTTCTGCGGGGGCGGCCAGGATCAGCGCACCGATGCTTTTTTCCGCCTCGGGCCCCAGGTTGGTGCCCGGCGCCAGGAGCAGCGCCGTAGCGATTCCGACCGCGCAGGGCAGAATCAGCCCGACACCGTAGTAGATCGCCATGCTCTTGAACAGCACCCGGGTGTTGGGGTCTCGCAACAGGCCGGCGATGCCGGTGACGACCGCGGTGATCAGGATCGGGAGCAGACACATGGAGAGAAACGCGATGTAAAGGGTGCCGATGGGCAACAGCGCCTCTCCAACCGGCTTGGCGGACAGCCCGATCACGAACCCGCCAACCACGCCGGCGAGAACCGTCTTGGGATCCAGAAGTATCGTCCTTAGGTTCATATCAGCTCGGGTCTTGCTCATCCGGTAGGGGCGCTCTCCTCATCGACAAGTTCGCCGGTGAAGCCCTGGCTGCCGATGAAGAAGTCGAAGCTCAACCGTGAGCAGTATCCAACCCCGATGCGGACCACAAGAGGCCGAACAACCGGACGCTGGAAAAGGAAGGGATCCCAAACAAGACCGTAAGCGGCTGCGCAAAGCGCAACCGCCTCCGGTTTCATGGCGTTCTGTCAGGGTGTCGCGGACTTGCTCTTGCCGAACGGGTACTGGGACTCGTCGATCAGACCCAGCTCGAGCAGCGCATCCACGCAACGCTTGGTGACGAAGTTGATCTTCTCCGTCAGGCAGCCGAGCATCTTGCCCTCGCCCGGCTGCACGCTCGCGCACTGGTCTTTAATATCCCGGCCACATTTCGCGCCGAAGAAGTTGGCATTGCCCAGCGCGGTGTCTATTGTAGCCGCCCCCTCGGTGAGCGCGGTCTGGCATTCGAGCGAGAGCTCGCCCTCGTGTGCCTTGAGACAACTCAGCACCCGTCCGCCACCCAATGGTACGTCGCCGCAGAAACCCGCGATCTCTTTGCTGCAGCCGTCGCCCATGATCTTCATCGCTTCATTGAAACCACGGGTGATCAACGGCGTATCGACGGCCACCTCGACTGCGGATATATTCGATTCCTTGACCTTTTCCTGGCGCCGGGTTGCTACCATTTCGGCGACCGCGGCGGTACTGATCTTGGGAACGATAAAGGCGACCTCGGTGCGCCGGTTGGGTGCCAGGCAGGCTATCAGCGCCTCGCCGGTGACACCCTCACAAGTCACAATGGGATTTGCCGATCCCATCGCCTCGGTTCTGATACGTTCTTCAGGAATGCCGAGCGCAACGAGCTGGCTCTTGACCGCATCGGCGCGCTGCTGGGACAGCTTCAGGTTGTACTGCGGATTACCGATGTCATCGGTGTACCCCTCCACGTTGACGCGGTGGATATAGTCATCGGCGTGGCTGCCTACCGCCTCGGCAAGTAAGTGCTTTCCGGCTTCGCTCAGCTCAGCGCTGTTGAAAGAAAATGCCTCGCCCGCGAGCAATGCGGTCACATCCACTTCAGCGGTAACGCCGGTTACACGGGCCTCTGCCGGTCGAATGGGCTTGTCCTGGGAACGTTCGGCAACCACCTCCGGGTCGCAGGCTTCGATGGCATTGGATGGCGACCATTGTGAGGTTCGCCTGCAGTTGCCGTCGGCGTCGCGGGCGACCATGCCGCGCATGTCATAGATGTAGCCCGGCGAATACTCTGTGGCCGGGGAAGCCAGCGGAGCGAGTCCGCCGCCAGCCAACAGCAACCCCAGAAGCAGCGTTTTGCCACCGGCACAGGCCGTCAAGATTTCTGGATTCTTCATGGAATTGTCTCCTCCGTGGTGATAGATCCAATATTTCGACTGGGTGCACTGGAAATCTCTATAATACCCTCGCGCTTGTGACTACACCTATCAGGAAAAGCCTTAGGGATGGAACCCTGATGGCCGGCGGCAAAGCCAGCCAGCGCGACAGATGCTGTTGTGTCTAGTGAAGTTCCATGTAGCATATGCGGCATGCTTCTGTCTAGGAAACGCACAATGACACTCGAAATCGCTTCTCTGGTCCTCATCGTCGTTGCTGTGATCATCATTGTTTGGGGCATAGCAGTTGTTCATACGCTGCCGGGCAAGATTGCCACAAAACGCGGCCATTCGCAGGTCAAGGCGATCGAAATCACAAGCTATCTGGGTTTGCTGGTCTTTCCTTTATGGATGGCGGCGCTGATCTGGGCCTACATCGAGCCGGTGAAGGTAAAGGCGACGATTGAAACGGAAGAGGGTGAGCCGGAATCGCCACAGCGGGAGTATCCCGCGACGGTCCAGGTCGGCGCCGAAGGCACCGAAGAATCGGCGGTGAGCGAGGGGTAGGATATGGAGATCATAGTTACCCTTGCCTATTTCTTTCTCGTACGCCTCGTATTCTTCGATTACAAACTGATCAGGTTCAACCTGTTCTGGAAGTTTGTCGTCTTCGGCATCTACATTGCCGCTGCGCTGACAGAGATCATCATGCTGGGTCAGTACACGCCTTATTCCAAGGAGATGATTGTCGAATCGCGAGTGTTGCAGATCGCTCCGGAGTTTGGCGGGATCGTCAAAGAGGTACACGCCAAACCCAATGTACCACTAAAGAAAGGCGATCCGCTGTTCGAGATGGATCCCAAGCCTTGGCAGGACAAGGTCGATTCGCTCAAGGCACAGCTAGCCGAGGCTGAGGAAAAATACCACGTTGAGCGCAGACTGGTTGAGAGAGGGGCAGGAGTTCGAGAAAAGATGATCAATCTCAAGCACGAGGTCGACCAGCTCAAGGCAGATCTCGGCGATGCCCAATACAACCTCGACAACACCGTTATCAAGGCGCCGTCCGACGGTTATGTTGTCGACCTCGTGCTGCGGCCTGGCGTATTTGTCCGTCTGAAACAGCCCGTCATGACGTTCATCGACACCGAGGCCTATGCTCTGATCGCCGCTATCCCGCAAAAGGCCAGCCAGTGGGTGCGCGAGGGCAATGAGGTGGAAGTGGCGTTAGAAATGTATCCAGGCAAGGTGTTCCCTGCAGAAGTCGAGAATGTGATCTGGGCGACGGGCCGCGCACAGCTTCCGACCTCTGGTGTGCTGCCCACGGCTCAACAACTAGAACCCTCGGAGCTCTTTGTCGCCAAAATTCGTTACAAGGGGGATGAGACGGCCCACCCGCTCCGATTCGGCGCCAGTGGTCTTGCTGCCATCTATACCGGGGAGGGGCCGGGTGTCTTCAAGCTGCTACGGCAGCTCGAAATTCGTTCCGAGAGCTGGTTGAATTACCTCTACAACCCTTTCTAAGTCGCAGCAGGCACCTCTATGGAGTTCACGGTCGACTTCGTGCGAATGTTCGGTCTAGGCCTGGTTTATGCCGCCCCGCTCTTGATTTTTCTCGTGCTCCTGATTGTCTTGATCGGGCTCGTTGTCGGGAAGAAAGAAGGCTGGTCAGTTGAAGATGCTGTGTATTATGCATTCATTACTGCGACAACGGTCGGGTACGGTGACTTTCATCCAAGGAAAATGGTGTCGAAATATTTGGCGATCATCATCGCGCTGGTAGGTCTGATGTTAACCGGCATGGTCGTCGCCGTCGGCGTCCATGCTGCCTCAGATGCCTTCAAGACAGCTTATAGTGGTGACAAGGTTATAGAGGAAATAAAGAAAATCGAGAGCAGGTAATTGACCGGGTACTGCTCAGACCGCCGCTCCCGAAGCTGGACGAACGGCGGGTTATTGCCGGCCTGAGTATCGCCGGAACCCCGCACCAGCGGAGTTTTCTTCCTGTGCGCCGGGCAAGGCGCGCTCTTCGGTGCCCGGGTTGTTGGCGGCACTGCAGTTCCCCGCAGCATCAGAAGGGAACCGAGAAAAACAAAGCTCCGCGCAAGGGCGCACCGGGTGCTCCCCGGGCTCCCTTGGTCATTTACGGTGTGGTCGGGAGTGCCACTCGGCGTGCCTGTGATCGGCAAGGCGCCAGGTCCGGTGCGCAGAAGGGCGCGAGAAAGCCGCCACTGGCGCCGTCCACGTGAATCGGGATATCCAGCCCGGTGTCTCTCTGCAAGTTATCCAGTGCATCGGCAACCGCTTGCACCGGTTCGAACTGCCCGGTGAAGGTGACCCCGAGTGTGGGCACCACACCGATGGTGTTCTCGTCACAGCGCTTGATCACCTCTTCCGGCGTCATCAACAGCCTTCCCTGGTCCATGGGGATCTCACGGTGCTCGACATCCCAGTAGCGCGTGAACTTGTGCCAGCAGATCTGCACCGGTCCCGTGACCAGGTTCGGCTTGTCGTGGGGCTTGCCGGCCGCCTTGCGCTCAGCCTCCCAGCGCCGCTTCATCGCCAGGCCGCCGAGCATGGCCGCCTCGCTGGATCCGGTGGTGGAGCAGCCGACGGTGTTGGCGGCGTGGGGCGAATTCCACAGATCCGCCAGCATGTGAACGCAGCGCGCCTCGACTTCGGCAGTCTGGGGAATTTCGTCCTTGTCGACCATGTTCTTGACATTTTGCCAGCCTTGCGTAGAACGTTGATAAGGAACGGGTGGGAGGCACGATGAGCAACGAGTTGTTCCTGGGGGAAACGAAGGCCGACGAGGCAAGCCCTCGGCAGGATGTCTTGATCCCGACGCTGAAATGGATGCTGCTTGCAGGAACGCTCATGGTGCATCAGGCGGTAGCGGAAAGTCCCGGTGAACGCATTGCGGACAAGGGTGGGGCCCAGGCACCCAGCGGTGCTCCCCATGAAATGTCGCTGGAGGAGATCAGCGCCAAACTGGACAACCCTCTGTCCGATCTGTGGATGATCTGGATGCAAAATGACCGCATGCAGTACAACGGTGACGCATCCAACAAATCCCGCACTATCGACGTGAAATACTTCGAGCCGGTGATCTCCATTCCGATGGGCGACAAGTGGAATTTGGTCAACCGGCCGGTCATCACACGCATCGATGCTCAGGTGCCCGACATTAACCTGCCTGAGGATCTGACTGGTCTGGGCGGGACGCCGGGCGGCGGCGATTTTGGCGGCGGCAGCCTGGTCGATATCGCCGAGGGGGTGTTGAACAATGCCGACTGGGACAACGAGAGCGCCTGGGGCGACCTGATCTTCCTCTCCATGGTGGCACCCCAGCACCTCCCGAGTGGTGGGCAACGGCAAATTTGTCTGGGGTGCGGGCGCGTCGACCATGTGGCCGACCGCGAGCAAGGACCTGTTCGGGACGGAGAAGTATTCAGCCGGGCCCGCAGCGCTCGGGTTGTACATGGGGCCCAAGTGGAAGTTCGGTGCCCTGGGGCAGCAGTGGTGGTCGTACGCCGGTGACAGTGATCGCGAGGACGTCAGCCGGATGAATCTCCAGTATTTCTGGTTCTACAAGCTGGGAAACCTGTGGCAGATCGGTGCCGCCCCCAATATCACCGCCAACTGGGAAGCCGACAGCGACAACCGCTGGACCGTGCCGCTGGGCATCGGCGTCAACAAGACGGTCAGGATTGGGCGCCTGCCGGTGCGCTTTGCCGTCGAGCTGCACAAGACGGTGGTGCAGCCGGACACCTTCGGCATGGACTGGAACCTGCGGTTTGTGGTGATTCCGGTAATACCGAATCTGGTCAAGATGTACCAGGGTACTTTGCATCTGCCGGAATGATCGGACACGGCGATTGCGCCGCAGTCACGCGCACCTCGAGCCGTTATTCGAATCGGACGCGTTTTACAGCGCGCTGCAGGACGTGGTGAACGACTATGAGAAACAGGTCGGCGAGGCGACGCGCTAACGCTGCGGTCTGTTGCTGATTTTTGTACATGAGTCCAGCTTCCTTTGCAGCGGCCGCGGGCCTGGCGCTCCATATACTGATCGAGCTGGCGCTCATCGTACGGGTTCTCCTGCGACCGCATCGGCAGCCCGCGTCACGTATCGCCTGGATCGTTGTCATCACGGCGCTGCCGGTGGTGGGTATCCTGGCCTATCTCCTGTTCGGTGAAGTGAACATCGGACGCCGTCGCGTGGCGCGGCGGCGCAGGATCATCAAGGAGATATCCGATTTATTCGCGGTGGCGGCTGAGGATCAAGACAACCTGGCGCCGAAGGTAGCGCAGCACTATGCACATCTGTTTCGTGTAGGAGAGTCGATCAGCCGCATGGGGCCGGTCGGCGGCAATGCGGCTCAGCTGCTCGCCGATTCCAACGCCGCGATCGACGCCATGGTGGCAGATATCGACGCGGCCGAAGACCACGTGCACCTGCTGTTCTATATCTGGCTGCCGGACCACAACGGTTGTCGGATGGTCGAGGCGCTGCAGCGCGCGGCCCGCCGTGGGGTGCGGTGCCGGGCCATGGCCGACGATCTGGGCTCGCGCCTCATGATTCGCTCCCCGCACTGGCAGGCGATGCGGGACGCCGGCGTGCGGGTGGCCGCAGCGCTTCCTGTCGGCAACCCTTTGCTGCGGCCGCTCACGGGCCGTATCGATTTGAGGAACCACCGCAAGATCGTGGTGATCGACGGACGGATTACCTACTGCGGCAGCCAGAACTGCGCAGATCCGGAGTTCCGTATCAAGGCCAGGTACGCGCCCTGGGTCGACATCATGCTGCGCTTCGAGGGTCCGATTGCTGCGCACAACCAGCGCTTGTTTGCCAGCGACTGGTTGAGCCACGTGGAAGAGGACCTCGATGGGCTGCTTCGCCGGCCGGTCGCAGCACTGCGGCCTGGCTTCACTGCACAAGTGATAGGTACCGGGCCCACGGTGCGCTATTCGGCCATGCCGGAGTTGTTCGAGTCGCTGATCTACAATGCGCGGCGCGAGCTGCTTATTACAACGCCGTACTACGTACCGGACGAATCCATGCAGAGCGCACTCTGCGCAGCCGCCTACCGCGGCGTGGAGACAACCATCGTGTTTCCCGCCAGAAACGATTCCTGGGTCGTGGCGGCGGCGAGCCGCAGCTACTACGCTGAGCTGTTGGCGGCCGGTGTTCAGATCTATGAGTATCCGGCGGGCCTGCTGCACAGCAAGACGCTCACACTGGACGGGGAGATGGGCCTGATCGGCTCGGCAAATATGGATCGGCGCAGCTTCGATCTCAACTATGAGAATAACATCCTGTTTCACGATCAGGCGCTGACCGCAGACGTGCGGCGCCGTCAGCAGCAATACATCGCCGGCTCACGCCGGGTCCACGCGGAGGAGGTTGCGGCCTGGCCAATGGGACGGCGGCTATGGAACAACACGCTCGCGATGCTGGGCCCGTTGCTGTGATGAAACCTGAGATCGCCGAAAAGCCACTCAAGGTGGTGGGCGCCGGAAACCAACCAGACCAGGGGCGGAGTCCCATGCTTCACCTGTTGAGAGCCTTTATCAGTCTGATCGGATCAGGCCTTTTCATGGTGCCGTCGCTCGCGAGTGGGGCCGGTCCGTATGTCCCCGCCGTGCTGAGCGACTGGGTCCCCTGGGTCCTGGAAACGCATCCCGAATGGTCGTGTCCCTTTCGCCTGCACGGCAGGAATCGGCTGTGTGAGGCTCCGTCATCGCTGCGGCTCAGGCTGGATGATGGGGGCGGGTCCTTCGAGCTTGATGGGTACGCGTTCGCTGAAGGGTGGGTCACGCTGCCGGGGCACGCGTCGCACTGGCCGCAGGACGTGACGGTCGATGGCAATCCGGTGGCCGTCGGCGAGCGGCAGAACAGACCTGCGGTCTGGCTACCCGCCGGTGAGTACACTTTGAAAGGCCGTTTCGACTGGCGCCGACCGCCGGAGCTTTTCTACATTCCGGACCAGACGGCGTTGATTGACCTGCGGGTCAACGGCGAAGGGCAACCCCGCATCGGTCGGCCCGGGCCGGACCGGATCTGGGTTGGACGCCGGGCCTCGGACGAAGCGGGGGAAGACACCGACCGGCTGTCCCTGAGCGTGTTCCGGCGGGTGACCGACGGCGTGCCGATGCAGGTCACCACGGTCTATCGCCTCGAGGTGGCCGGTGCGCAGCGCGAGGTGCAGCTTCCGGCGCCGCTGCTGGAGGGCTTTGCGCCGACGCAGGTGGACGCGCCCCTGCCCGTGCGCCTTGACCCGGACGGCGCCTTCGAGCTTCAGGTCCGCCCCGGTCTCTGGGAGGCCGCGGTGACCGGGCGCAGCCGGCACCCGGTTCAGACGCTCGCGGCGCCGGCCTTCCCCGACAATATATTTTGGCCGGATTCCGAAGTCTGGGTGTTCGACGCCCGTCCCCAGATGCGTCTGGTGGAGCTTTCCGGTGCGCCGTCCATTGACCCGACGCAGGTGCTCCTGCCCGAAGGGTGGGGGGGCATGCCGACCTTCCGCCTGGCACCGGGCGACGCGCTGGTCTTTGAGGTCAAGCGACGCGGAGACCCCGAGCCCGAGGCGAATCAGCTGAGCCTGCAACGCACCGTCTGGCTCGATTTCGACGGCCGGGGCTATACGGCACGCGACCAGATCAGCGGAACCGTCAGCCGGGGCTGGCGTCTGGAAACCCTGGCGTCGACCCGGCTGGGCTACCTCGAGCTCAATGGTCAACCCCAGCTGATCACGCGGCTTTCACAGGACGGGCCCGCCGGCGTGGAGGTGCGCCAGGGCAGCCTCGCGCTGACCGCGGAGTCGAGGATGGAAAAGACTGCCGGTGGTTTCCCTGCGTTGGGCTGGGATCATCCATTTCAGTCCGTTCGGGCACAATTGAATCTGCCGCCGGGCTGGGAGGTTTTCTCCGTTTCGGGCGTCGACAATATCCCGGACTCCTGGCTGCAGCGCTGGACCCTGTTCGATTTGTTCCTGGTGCTCGTCACCTCGGTGGCCGCCGCGAGACTCTGGGGCTGGCGCTGGGGTGCTGCATTTCTGGTCACCCTCGCGCTCCTGTGGCACGAAGGCGGAGCGCCCCAGTGGACGTGGATCAACCTGATTTCCGTCACTGCCCTGTTGCGCGTCGTCGGTGATGTCAGACGGCTCAGGCGCTCGCTGGAGCTTTATCGCGCCCTGACCGCGCTGGTGCTGGTGCTGCTCTTGATTCCCTTTTCGGTCGATCAGATCCGCACTGCGATCTACCCCCAGCTGGAGCGCCCCGAGCAGCCGATCCAGGGACCTGTGCCGCGTTCGGTGCCCGAGGCACCGCGGCCGGCTGAGCCGAAACGGGCCCTGAAAGAGGAGCTCACCGCCGACAGCGCAAGGCAGGCGTCGGGGGCGCCCTCCAGTCTGGGCGAGACCGCCGAACGCTCCCGCGCTTACGATTATGGCCTCGGAAGCTTCGATCCGAAGGCCAAGCTGCAGACGGGCCCGGGCCTGCCGCAGTGGCGGTGGAATGCGATCCAGCTGAGCTGGAACGGTCCGGTCCAGCCCGAGCAGCGCGTCGACATCCTGTACCTGTCGCCGCCGCTGAACAGCGTCCTCAACTGGCTGCGCGTCGCGCTGGCGCTGTTGCTCACCTGGCATCTGGTGCGAGAAATGCTGCCGGGCAGGCGGCGAACCGCCCTGTCGGCGCTGGCGCCCGTCCTCCTGCTTCCGCTGCTGATGGTGTTGCAGCCTCGGGAGGCGATGGCGGATTACCCGCCGGCCGAGCTGTTGAACGAGCTGGAGCAGCGACTGCTTGAGCCGCCCCGCTGCCTGCCGGGGTGCGCCGGCATTCCGCGCGCGCGCCTCACGGTTTCCGCTGACGATGTCCTTGAGCTGCGCCTCGATATGCACGTCACGGAGCGAATCGGCGCGCCTTTGCCGGGTCGTGCGGGACACTGGGAACCAAACGTCGTCACCGTCGACGGGCGGGTGCCGCCCCTGGCACGCAGCGCCGACGGGACGCTCTATGTCGTGCTGGAGGCCGGTGTCCACTCCGTGGTCATGCGGGGCAGTGTGTCCGGCGCCAACGCGGTCCAGCTGCACTTTCCCCTGGTGCCCAAGCGGCTGAGGGTCGCTGCCGAGGGTTGGGACATCACCGGCTTTCGCGAACCGGACGTTCCCGCCCAGCAGATGCAGCTGACGCGCATGAAGCCCGAGGATGACAAGGCGGTCGTCTGGGAGCCGGTGACGGTGCCGCCATTCGTGGTGCTGGAAAAAACCTTCCGGATCGGTCTCGACTGGGAGATCGATCAACGGGTCAGGCGGGTCACGCCACCGGGCCAGAGCATTGTCCTGCGTGTGCCCCTGCTGCCGGGCGAGGCCGTGATCACCGAAGGGGTGCCCATCAGGGACGGGTTCGTCGAGGTGACGCTGGGGCCGGATCAGTCGACGTTCCAGTGGCAGTCCCGTCTGGAGAAACAGTCGCGGCTCGAGCTCGAGGCCGCCGACGAGGACAGCTGGGTCGAAGTCTGGCGTTTTGCGGTATCCCCGGTCTGGCACGTCGAATACGACGGCATCCCGCCGGTGCATCATACCGACCGGGCCAGCCGGTGGCTGCCCAGCTGGCATCCGTGGCCAGGTGAGAGCCTGACCGCGTCGCTGGAGCGCCCCGAGGGCATCCTGGGACCGACCGTCACCATCGAGTCATCGAGCTTGACGGTGAAGCCGGGGCGACGCGCCTCGGATGCGGAGCTGACACTCGCGGTGCGCAGCAGCCAGGGGTCCAAGCGCCGGGTACGGATTCCGGACGGCGCGGAGCTGCTGTCGGTCACCATCGACGGCAAGGCCCAACCCATCCGTCAGGAGGGCGGGGAGGTGATCCTGCCGTTGCGCCCCGGCACACAGACGATCGGATTGACGTGGCGCAGCCCGGGGCCGGTGACAACCCTGACCCGAACCCCCGGCATCGATCTGGGTGGACTGCACGTCAATGCGGCGCTGCAGATGAACCTGGGCTCCGACCGTTGGATCCTGTGGACGGGTGGACCGGCCATGGGGCCCGCGGTGTTGTTCTGGGGGGTGGTAATCGTGATTATCCTGGTCGCCTTCGTCCTGGGTCGCATCCACCTGACGCCGCTCAGGACGTGGCAATGGGTGCTGCTCGGACTGGGGCTCAGCCAGGTGCCATTGCTCTTTGGGGCGCTGGTCGTGGCCTGGTTTTTTGTGCTCGCCTATCGCGGCCGCGCCACAATGCCGGCCGGTGCGCTCCGGTACAACGCCATTCAGGTCGGACTGGCCCTGATGACGCTCCTCGTGATCGGTGCGATCATCGCGGCGGTCCAGCAGGGCCTGCTCGGCTGGCCCAGCATGCTTGTGACCGGGAACGGGTCCACTGCCTATCTTCTCAACTGGTACCAGGACCGCTGGGGGGCAGGGTATCCGCAGGCGCGGGTGATTTCCGTGCCGCTGATTGTGTACCGCCTGCTCATGCTGGTCTGGGCGTTATGGCTGGCGTTTGCCAGCGTCAGCTGGCTGCGCTGGGGTTGGCAGCAATACGCCAGCGGCGGCCTGTACCGGTCCAGGACGACACAATCGGGCAAAGCGCCCGGACACGAAGAAGCGCCGGAAACCCTGCCGCCTGGAGCCGGGGGCGAGAAACCCGAATAGGCTGTTTGCGAATTGTCAGGCGTTGCGTTTGGGGTGCAAATCGGGCGTCTGGCGTGCGACCTGCACAAGACCAGCAACGAAGTGTCTGAACAGACACAAAAAAAAGCCGGGTTTAAGGCCCGGCCAGTACTGGAGCGTTGGAGAGCTCCAAGGAGGAGATGGTTACGATGGCGCCTCCGCTGGCGGGTGTAACGCCACCGATGTATAATTCATGTATAAAAATATACGCGTCATGTTCGAGAGTGTCAAGGCTATGTATAATAAAGTCCCGCGCATCGGTCCAATCCTTTTGGCCTGGAAACCGGCAAAGGGTTCCCCGATCGTGTTCCCACGGGCTGCCTGAATGCATGCGATACAGGCTGCTCACGTCACAACCGACACAGCGGCGTGAGGGCAACACAACCGGGACAACAGCAGGGTATCGGGCGATAAGGGTTCATGGAGTGGCCGCGAGGTTTCTGTGGCGAGGCGAAGGAGGTCGGTATAGAGCGTTCGGATGTCCTAAGGTCATCATCCGCTGCCCATCGGGGAGTCGCCGAGGTGTGTAAAAATTTGGACCTGGCTACGGCATTGATTTTGACGGAACGGCCACCGTCGATCAGGGCACCGGTGGACGGGATGTGCATGCTCCGTGCACGGCCCAACAGCTAGGCGATCTCACGGGAGTCACTGTGCTCGCCAGGCAAAGCAAAGAAGGTATCCCCCGGCCGGAGCAGATACCGGCTGGCCGCAGGCGGCCCGGATCAGCCGGTACTCCAGGCGCGCGGACGCTGCATGCCGGCAATCTTGCAGGCCTGCTGCACGTAGCCGTAGGGAAACAGTCGAAACAAGTGTCGCTTGGCGCCTTTCTTTTCCATGCCCTGTTCTCTGACCAGGTAATCCACCACATGACGTACGTCCGGCGCTACCCGATGCTCCATCCAGTAATCGTGCATGAAATGCAGAACGGGCCAGTATGCGGCATCCAGCTCGATGTTTTCCTGCGCCGCTAATGCGCGTGCCACAGATTCATCCCAATGCGTCGGGTCGATTAGGTATCCCTCAGTATCATAGGTAGCCACTGTCTCAGTGTTCATAACGGATCTCCGTGTCGGGATGTTTCAAGACTATAAGTGGACCTGATATCTGAAGTAAAACGATATTAAATGCTAAATGTTATCGATAATATCGATATAAAATGATGTTCTGGTGAGATTTCCACCTTGGACCGCGTTCCCTGGAACGCTCGCCGACGCCCTCGGTCTTGCGCCTGAGCGGAATTGATTTCATGCCCGTTTTGCAACGGCATTGAGCTACACCTGAACCCGAGGAAGGTGGAGCCATGTCCAACCTTGATGCGTTATCGCAAACAGAACAGGAACCTGTGCAAGGCCTCAGCAGCCGCGAAATGCCGCTGGGTATAGATGCGATTGCAACGGCCGCATATGCAGGAACCGCGGTCTCCGCGATGCCGGGCCATGACCATAGCGTGCATTCCCCCGCAACTTCCCGATTTGCTTCCAGCGACCAACAATTCCCTGGACAAGCGGCAGCGATGCATCACTCAATGTCTCGTATCCTTCAAAGAAGGCGACATCGCGCTCGCAGACCGCGTTCTCACAGGCCGGTCTGTCGCAAGATTGCTCAGGAGGTCATCTGAGCGCATTGATTTTGAATCTGCTACCCAGCATGTCAAAACCGGCCGATGTTGGGCGATGCTGACAAGCCCTCAGCAGCGCCCCGAGCTTCAAGTGTCTTCCAAAAACGCGCCGAGTATCTCAAACTGGGTCTGGATTTGTTTGTTAAGCGCTTGCTCGGCAGCCGATAAGCTCGGTCTATCTTGCTCGTGCTCAACGGTGGCGCACAGGCGTGCCATGCGGCAATGACTGGCCACGTTGAAGGCCAGGTGGCGCCAGGCAATGCCATGGTGGGCCGGTGCCAGGCATTCGGAACAGGCCTTTGCGACGAAGTGGGCAGTCTGCTTGTGCCAGTCGACGAGCTCCATGTCGCCGTGCACGGAGGATTCCAAGGCAGCATGCCAGGCGGAATGGTACGCTGACATTAAAGATTCCGGGGTTGCATTCGGGTCGGAGGCAATTTTCTGTGCTTGTCTCACTCTGTCGTCATCCGTCAGGTCGAGCACGTCTGCTACGAAACGCGCCGCCAAGACGCGTTGCTGTTCCAGCGACAGGGTCTCCAGAGTCTCCTTGAATTCTTTCATCGTGCTGATCTTGGCCATGGTTTTTCGCTCCTCTGGCGCGATTGTTCATACAAACGCTGTATGGTGTAGCTTGGCCTGGCGCTGCCCCATTCGGTGGCAACAAGAGCTTTGCAACCCGGACCATTAACAGAGACAGGGAGGCGTAGCTTCGTGCCTTGCTCGTCATGGCTGCATGTTGGTCTGTCGGACACGGGGTGCGCCCTGAGTGGCGTCATTATCCATGCCCCCAGCGGGCCGGGCAACGCTTCGGACCCTGTAACTGGCCTGCGCCGTTCGATAGCGCCGTCTGTTTCTGCAAGAGCGGGACGCCATGGTGTGTGATCAGGAGCATGAATTCGGTGCTCGCCCGCGGGACAGCTTCGGTCGGCTTGATGACTCGCTTCGGTCAATAAGGGTGCGGAACCTGGAAGGGCATCAGATTGTGCTTTGTCCACAGAGACCATGGGAAAAACGTCTCTGATCAGCGCATTCGCGGCGAGGGCAGGGCACCGAACGTGACTCGTTGGGAGCGTGACTCCAGACGTTTACCTACTGTTCTGTCGGATTCCTATTTGGATAGCACGATGACCACGGCGACCAAGATGCCGGCACCGAGAGCGAACAGGCTGTACTTTCCATGCTCCTTCTCCGCCTGCGGTAGCAGATGTGTCGCACCCACATAGACGAGCGCGCCTGCCGAGAGCGAGAGGAGGGCGCCGAGCAGCGCTCTGTCAACCTGGCTGATGTAAGGATAGGAAACAAGCATGCCGACAGGTGTGGAAATCGAGGCAGCCAGGAACGCTAGGATCAAGGAAGTTTTTTCGCTGAAGCCGCCGCGCAAAAGCAGTAGATAGGTGATGATCCCTTCCGGAAATTCATGAAGCACCATGCCGGTGGCGGCCATCACTCCGGTGAAGATACTGACGCTGAACGTAATTGAGTAGACAACCCCGTCGACCAACGAATGAAAGCCGATGCCGATCATCGGAACCAATCCGATGCCGTAGCGGGAGTCCGGCCCCCTTTCACAGACAAAAGCGGTGATAAAACGGTTGAATAAATGCAGCAGCACGAAGCCACTGAGCAGGTACGCAGGTGCATTTGCGCTCATCGCCAACGACGTCGGGATGATGTGCAGGAAGGATACGGAGATCAGCACACCAGCAGCGAAGCAGACGAAATAGATGCTGTACTTCCGACCCCATGCCTCGAAGTGCCGTATGGTGTAGATGCCGATCGCCGTGACCACGGCTGCCATCGTGCTGGCACCCAGGGCTGTCCAGAAGGTGTTTTCCATTTTTTTCTCTAGTGGTTTTTTGGCGGTCTGAATGGTCCGGGACGGATCTTCTGCTCCTTGAGACTGTTGACCAGCTCCATCGCGTCACGGGATGTCGGCGATGAGCCGCGATGACTCCGAAAAAGGCTGCGCGCAGTAACTGCTCTGCGGCCCTGCGTGCCGGTAATCTCGCCTACTCAAGAGGTGGTGAGGATCCTTTGCGCAGTGGGAGCTTGACGCCTCGAATTTTCCGCCGCTTTTTCAGGTGTCGACGTCATATTACCAGATCTGGTCACTTGCATATCGCAGACTCTACTCGAGCATATCTGCGACTTCGAGGCGCCTTGTGTTATGTTTCCCCCGGGGACTGCGAACACTCATCAGATCGCCGCGTTGCTGTCCCAAATGTGCTCAGGGAAGTGACGTTCGGTGATTCCAAGTGAACGACGAAGCAACGCGGCGCGTGCGCGCCAGCGATGTATTCGCCGAGAGAGGCGAGGCTTCGTCAATGCAGCTCTCATTGAGTCAGAGTTTTACTAGGCAGCTATGTCCGACCCAACCGTATGCTTTACAGACGGCAGGCGAAGGTCCCTGGTCTACTACCTGGCGATCGCGCTGCTGATCGGTGTGGTGTTGCTGCTCGCCTGGCTGCAGTTCGAGTGGCTGACCGAGCTGCGGGAGGAGGAGGAAGCACGGCGCCAGGTGGCGTTGCGCGTGGCGGGCAGCAACTACGCCGGGTACATCGACCAGGAGCTCGATCTGCTGCTCGAGCGGATCGACCAGGCCGGCTTCGTCCGGGCGGTTGCTGACACTGAGCCGCTGCTCGGCAGCGTCATCGAGTTGCAGGGCGTAGGCACGGCGCGAATCAGCACCACGCCAGGCAGCACCTGGCTGCCGGCCACCCGGGCGCAGCTGCAGCAATGGCTGAGTCGGCCCCTGATCAGCGCGCTGGCGGGCCAACAGGCGGATCCGAATGCGATGCTCTGGCTGGATCCGCCAGCCATCGTGCACTGCCCGAGTCGCTGTCAGGTCGGCATCCTGGATGCAGAGCGGCTCGCTGCAACCGTTCTGGCTCCCGCGGCGAGGCGCATGTTCGCCGATTTCGGTACCGAGCTGCGCACCGCCGTGGTCGCCGAGAACGCCGGCAGGCCGAACCTGCTGTACCCTCCTGGCGCCCCCCCGGGCTATGTCAGGGTAACGGACCTGGAGCAGCCGCTGCTGGGGGACGTGCCGGTCATGGGCCCGGCCGGTGCCCGCTGGCTCCTTGAGGTCAACCACGGCGGCAGCTCGCTGGAAGCGGCCGTCGCCGCTTCTCACCTGCGTAACCTGCTGCTGAGCGGCGGCCTGTTTGGTGTGCTGGCGCTGGGCATCGGGCTGGTGATCTTCAACGCCCGGCGCCAGCTGAGCCTTGCGCGCGAGCACCTGTATTTCGCCGCGGGTGTCTCTCACGAATTGCGCACGCCGCTCAGCGTGATATCGTCGGCGGCTGACAATCTCGCGGACCGCACTGTGAGCGATGACGCGCGTGTGCATCAATACGGCGAGCTGATTCAGCGCGAAGTGCGCCGCCTGAAGGGTGCCATCGAGAACGTGTTGCTGTTCACCCGCTTGGCTTCCGCCACCCGCCCGCCGCTGTCTGCAGACATCGACATGGCCGATCTTCTCACGGAGGTGCTCGAGGGCTGTGGCGCGTTGCTCGGTGGTCGCGCGCTGCGCCTGGAGATTCCCGACAGCCTGCCGGTGGTGCGCGGTGAGCCCACGGCGCTGCGCTCGGCGCTGAGCAATCTGGTCGCCAACGCCGCTCGACACGCCTCGGGCGGCGACTGGATTCGCATCAATGCCACCGTGGTGCGGGTACCCCCCCGGGGCCGTGCGCTGCGTATCAGCATCAGCAATCCCGTCGCCGGCAGAGTGGACACGCATCCCGAAAGGCTGTTCGAGCCTTTTTACCGTGGAAAACAGGCGCGCGCCACCGGCGTCGCCGGCACCGGGATCGGCCTGGCCGTGGCGCGCAACGTGGCGCAGCAGCACGGCGGCGGCGTCTCGGTGGACGCGGCGCAGCCTGGAGTCATCAAGTTTACCCTGTTCCTTCCCGTCCGTGAGCCTGAACGCGCGACACATTCTGCTGGTTGAGGACGAGCCCGGTCTGGTGCTCACCCTGACCGACCGCCTGCGCCGCGAGGGTTTCCAGGTGACCGCCGAGAGCGATGGCGATCGCGCTTCGGAGCTCGTGCAGCGACAACGCTTCGATCTTGTGCTGCTGGATATCATGCTGCCGGGGAAGAGCGGGTTCGAGATATGCGCCGAGCTGCGCCGCAGGGACAGCCATACACTCATACTCATGCTGACCGCCCGCGGTGACGTCGAAGACCGCGTGCGCGGCCTGCGGCTGGGCGCGGACGATTACCTCCAGAAGCCGTTCGAAATGCGGGAACTTGTGGCGCGCATACAGGCGTTGCTGCGCCGTGCCGCACCCGCCCGGCAACGCTTGCGCATCGGCAGGGCGACGGTGAGCTTCGAGGCCGGAACGGTCGCCGTGGACGGACAATCCATCGGTCTGTCCGCGCAATCACTGCGACTGCTGGAATATCTGGTTCAGCACAGCGGCCAGACGATCACCCGCGAGACGCTGCTCGGCTGTGTGTGGGGCCACAAGGCCGCGCCTTCGACGCGAACCGTGGATATGCACATCGCCTGGCTGCGCCGGGCGCTCGAGCCGGACCCGAGGCAGCCCCGCCACATCGTGACGGTGCACGCCGTGGGTTACAGGTTCGATCCTTGAGCTGGATGGCGGACCACAATGCTCTGGTCCGCCGCCACGTCGCTGAGGCTCGCCGTTTTCCCGTCCGGCCAGGTCACTTCCACGCGATCGACCTTGGGTGTCCCGGCCACACCGAAGGTGACCGGCAATTCCACCTGCGCGAGGTAGCTGCGCGACGGTATGACCCAGCGCGTCTGGGAGACGCCGCCGGCCGTGACGGCGACACGCGCGCCCACGGCGTCGCGGTTGAGGCCCGCGCCTTCGACCTTGACGCGCAGCCAGTGATGCCCCAGCGCCTGATCGTTGCGCAGCACCAGCGGTGCCCGGTTCACCTGGGTGACCACCACGTCGAGATCGCCGTCCTGGTCGATGTCGCCGTAGGCGGCGCCCCTGCCAACGACGGGGAGTCCCAGATCGCCGGTGTCTTGCTCTGCCACGTGCACGTAGTTACGCGTGCATTGCGGGCCGCAGTTCCAGAACAGCTGCGTGGGCTGCTCGTAGTGCTGGCTCGGCTGTACGACGTTGATCTCGTCCTCGACGTGGCCGTTGGTCTGCAGGAGGTCCATCCGCCCGTCCAGATCGTAGTCAAAGAAGAACAGGCCGAAACTGAGCGCCTGGCGGCTCTTGGGGCCGACGCCGGAGACGATGGCCTCGTCGGTAAACAGCGGCACGCCGGCGCGGGCCACGTAGAAGGAGCTCATTTCGTTGGAGAAGTTGCCCACCGCGACAGCAAAGGCGCTGTCGTTGTTGTAGGCGGCCGCATCGATGCCCATGGCGCCCGTAGCCTTGCCGCTGTTGTCGAAGGCCAGCCCCGCGGCCATGCCGCTCTCCTCGAAGGTTCCGTCGCCCCGGTTCATGAACAGGAAATTCTGGACCGTGTCGTTGGCCACCACCAGGTCCAGCCACCCATCACCGTCGATGTCCACCGGAAGCACGGCGAGCGCCTTGCCGGCCGGCATGCCGGTGGCGGCATTGTCGACCTGGATGCCGGCCTGCGCGCTCACGTCCGAAAAGGTGCCGTCCCCGTCGTTCCGGTAGAGATAGGAGTGTGTGCCGGCGTAGTTAGTCGGGGGACCGTATGCGCGCCCGATGCCCGTGAGCCGATAGTCGACGCTGAGGTCGATGTCGCGCGACCACTGCACGTAGTTGCAGACGAACAGATCCAGATCGCCGTCCCTGTCGTAATCGAAGAACGCCGCGCTGGAGCTCCAGGCATCCTCGGCGCCGGCCACGCCGGCCTGCGCGGTGGTGTCGATGAAACGTGCTCCACTCTGGTTCAGCAGCAGCCGGTTCGGTCCCACGCCGGTCAGGAAAATATCCGTGTAGCCGTCGCCGTCGATGTCGGCGACGGCGGCGCCCATGCCGTAGAAGCTGACGGTGTCGAGCCCCGTGCGCTCGGTGACGTCTTCAAAGGTGGCGTCACCGCGGTTGCGGTACAGTGCCGGAGTAGGGTGGCGCACGTCCTGCGTGCGCCAGGGCCAGGTGCTGGAATTGACGAAAAGCAGATCCTGCAGCCCATCATCGTCGTAGTCCAGGAACGCGACGCCACCGCCCATCGTTTCCGGTAGCAGCCGCTCGCCGTAGGCCCCGTTCACGTGCACGAAGTCGACGCCCACTTCGCGCGTGACATCGGTGAAGCGCACGGCGGGCGGTTGCACATCGATGGCTTCGGCGATGTTGTGCGGCATCTTTCCGGCCGCCTCCTCCACCGTTGGTGCCGGCGCATCCCGCTGCAGCACCAGCCACATGCCCCCGACCAGGGCCGCGGCTCCACCCAGTACGACCAGCGACCATTTGAAGGCCTGGCCGATGATGGTGTCGTCTTCCGGAACCTCTTCGTAGGCCGCGTCCCGTTCCATTTCCTCCTCAGCCGCTGCCGGCTTGCGTGGGTCGCTCATCGTTTTGCCACCTTTTCTGGCTCTGCCATGGTGCGTTCGAGCTCGTATGCGCCGGGCCGCTGCAGATCGTACAGGACGACAGCTTCCGCCGCATGATTGGCCGGTGCGCTCTTCTGGCGCGCGAGCACGATTGCCCGGTCACGGGCGTTGTCGTCGCCTTTGTATTTGGCGTACAGGGCGCGGTGAGCGCGTTCCAGCTCAGGCGCACCGAGGCGGGCATAGACCTGTGACAGACCGTAATGGGCCTCGGCGTTTTCCGAGTCCAGCTCCAGCACGCGCCGGAACCAGTGTTCGGCCTGGTGCAGATAGGCGTCGCGCCGGTCGGGCTCCTCGCGCTCCAGCTTGGACCGGTCGAACAGGGTCTGGGCATACTCATTCAGCAGGTTGTAGTCCTGGCTGAAATCGAACTCCCGCTCGCGGGCCTCCTGAAACTGCGTATCGATGACACTGGCATAGCCCTCCAGGGCCTCGTCCAGATAGCCGTTCTGGCGATTCACGGTGGCGGTGAAATAGGCGACCGACCAGGGGTAGGCGGGCGGCTTGTGGGTGGCGGCGCGGCGCAGTGCGTCCACGGCCTCGTCCAGACGGCCTTCGCGGAGATACAGACGGGCCAGATTCAATGGCCCGTCCGGCCGCCCCAGTGCTTCCACCCCCTTGAATGCTTCTTCGGCCTGACGCAGCTGACCCGCTCCGCGCTTGCGCAACAGACCGATCCCGTAATCATTCCAGCGCTGCCACTGCGGTATGTCCCGCGACTGGGAGGTGTCCGCTGTGCCGCGGCCCGCAATGGGAAACACCACACGGTCGCTGCCTATGGTGGTGATGGGCAGATCGTTGTAGGTGAATTTGTCATCCTGGAACTGCCGCACGTACGTGGTATCGAATTTTCGGTACTGGAGGCGTGCGTCCAGTGTCAGGTCGGGACCGGCGTCCTCGGGTATCCGCAGCACGAAGTGCACGGTGTCGGCCGCCCCCGGCGGTATCTGGTGGTTGTAGAGTGCGGTGAAGATATGTTCCGGATTGCGCCGGTCGATGCGATTGCCTTCGCGGTCGATCACGTAGGCATTCACGAAGTGCGACCAGGGATCCACCTCCCCGGTGTCCCGATCCAGGCCACCGCTGCGTCCGATGAATTGACCGCCGCTGCTGGCTGCGACGTCGAGCCATACCTCGTTGGAATCGGCCGTGCCCTGAGTGAACAGGTGCCCCAGCTTCATGGTGCGGATCACGATCTCGATGAGATAGGTCTTGCCCGGCTGCAGCGCGGGAATCTGCGGGCGGATCGGGCCGATCAGGGCGCCGTCGATCTTGCCACCTTCGCGCAGGGCGACGATGTCCACGCGCACCGTGTCGCCCAGAAAATCACGGTGCTCCTCGTTGACCCAGGCGGGCATGTTCAGCAGGTGCGGGATGGCCGTGTTCGCGGCGGGAAACTGGTGGTTGTGCACCTGCAGCACGCCCTTGTTGTCGAAGGGCTTCGCGCCGAAATCATCGGAAGCCTCGAGCGGCATGTGGCAGCTTGCGCACTTGTGCGTGGCTTTGGGCGGGTAGTAAAAGCTCTTGATGCCGTGCCCGGATACGCCACTCAAATGATAGGCGTCGTAATGATTCTGCCCGCGCAGCCACTTGTAGTGATTGAACTCGGGCGCCAGATGAACCTTGTGGCAGGTACCGCAGAGCTCCGGCGTCTTGTGCGGAGGTTTCAGGAAGGTCTTCTTGTGAAAATCCGGTTTGGCCTTTACCAGCGTGCGGTTGACCCACTGCAGGAAGGGATTGTCGCTGAAGGCGAAGGGGTAGTGCAGCGGCTCCTCGATGGTGTAGTCCGCGTTGCCGCGGTTGCTGTTCAGGTGGGTGATCGCGTGACATCCCGTGCAGGTGATGCCGGCCTGCGACGTGGGGTGGTTCACGTCATCGAAATCCGGATCGTCGAAGGCACCGCTGAAGAACGGCACCAGATCGTGACACCCGGCGCAGAAGCGCGAGGCCTGAACGTTGCCGTCGCGCTCCAGCGAAAATTCCCGGGTATTTCGCACCGAAAACAGGTAAGCCGGGTTGTTGAACGAGGCGAACCGGTGCGCGCTGTGTGACCACTTCTCGTGCGTATCGGCGTGACACTCCTGGCAGTAGCTGTCCATCATCAGCGTTTTCGCGGGGATGAAGTTTCCGGTTGCCGTGCGCGCCAGTGAAGGGAAGAAGTATTTCTCGCCGCTGGCCGGCCCGGCCACATTCCACTGGCGCGGATCCTGCGCCTGCAGCACCAGCGTGGCCACTGCGAACAGCGCCGTCAGCCCGGCCACCGCGCCCCCGAAACGCCAGTTGATCCGCGGTCCCGCGAGACGGTGCAGGATGAACAGCCAGGCGACCAGCAGGGGCGCGGTCACGTGCAGCCAGTAGGCGATTTCGCGTGCCACGGGCTGGCGGATTTCGACCAGCGGCAGACCGCGTGTGAGCACCAGACCGCTGGCCAGCAGGGCCAGCGCCACCGCGAACAGCGCGTAGCCGACATTGACGGCGCGCCGGTTGGGCCGGTCGTGAGCGTTCTTGATGTGGATGACGCCGTAGACGACGAACGGAATGATCAGCAGCAGCCCGAGGGCCAGGTGCAACAGGAACATGTACTGGTAGAAATAGTCCTGGTAGGTGACGCCGCTCACCCATTCGGAAAAGGTGATGGTGCCGAGATAGACCGAGTTGAAGGTCAACAGGGCGAACAGCCCGAGCACGACATAGAGGAGCTTGCGCAGCTTCGGCCCTACGGCAGGAATGTACCGCCGTCGCACGCGCAAAGTCGGCGGGCGTTGACCGGATTGAGGTTTCGACATGGGGCCAGCCACTCCGCGTTCAACTGCGCTGCGGTTGCAGCAGCGAAGACATCCGATTGATTCAATGTTTGTTCAGAAAATTCTCTCCCAGCCGCACGGGTCACACAAACACCCCGGTTGGAATTTTTACAAACTTTTTACATCTGTGCCCGGGCCGCCGGGGCTGGCAAAGCGCCGGGCGGTCGGTGCGGACGTCCACGGCCGCGACTCGAAGGGACCGCACGATCTGGTATTCTCAAAAACCGATCCGCTGACACCAGGGAGCACGCATGCGTTCAACCATTGAGGCAGGCGAAGGGCCCAACCGCAGGAGCCACAACAGGCGCTCACGCGGCCGTCGGCTTTGGATGGGCCTCATCTGCGGTGCCGCCATGCTCGGCGGCTGCGGCCAGCCGGCCGATCAGAACGGTCTGGACCAAGCCGCCATCGAGGCCAACAACCGTGGCGTCGGCCTCATGGGCCAGTATGAGTACGAGGCGGCACGGCGGATCTTTCAGCAACTGAGCGAACGCTATCCCGGACAGCCCGAGATCAGGGTTAATCTGGCCATCGCCCTCATGAACCGCCAGCAGGCGGGCGACGAGCTGCAGGCCCTGGAGCTGTTCCAGGCGGTGGCCGACGCGCACCCCGGCAACGAACGGGCCCGCTATTGCGCCGGCCTGCTGGAGTACCGGCGCGGTGAGCTGGTCGCCGCGGCGCAACACTTCAGGGCCGTCCTGGCGGACGACCCCGGGGACGCGCACGCGGCCTATTTTCTGGCCGAAGCGCTGGAGCAAAAGGGCGACCGGCAAGGGGCGATGCAATGGTACCGACATGCCCTCAAGGCAGACCCCTACCAGCGCAGCGCGCATTATGCCCTGTCGCGACTGTATCAGCGCCAGGGGGATGCCGACGCCGCCGCGGCCAGCCTTGCCCGCTACGAAAGATTCGCCAACAACCCCCGCGCGCAGCTCGTCGAGTTCAAGTACACCCGCATGGGCCCGAAATGCGAAGCGCAAACCATCGGAACCGCTCCGGTGCCCGGGCAGGCGAAGCCCGGCAGCCCCCTGTTTGCCGACCCGGTACGCCTCGACTCCGACCTGCAATCGGAGCCGGAGCGCCAATCCGCGCCCAACCTGACGGTCGCAGACATCGACGGTGACGGCCACCTGGACCTGTTTCTCGCCGGTCGGGCGATGAGGACGGACGCCTCCAATCTGGTGCTCTTGGGCCAGGCCGATGGCGGATTCCAACCAGTGCCCGACCATCCACTGACTCGAATTCCCTCGGTCAACGCCGCGCTTTGGGGGGACTACGACAACGACGGAAGGACCGACGTCTACCTCTGTCGAAGGGGTGAAAATCGCCTGTTGCGAAACGCGGGCGACAACGACTGGCGGGACGTCACCGCGGCCACCGGCACCGGCAACGGCGATCTCGACAGCCTCGACGGTGCCTTTGTCGACGCCGACCATGACGGTGACCTCGACCTCTTCGTGGTCAACCGGGACGGGGCGAACGAGCTGTTGAACAACAACCTGGACGGTACCTTCCGGGGCATCGCCGAGGAACGCGGCCTGACCGGCGGCGCGCTCGCCAGCTCAGTCCTGGTACTCGATATCGACAATGACCGCGACACGGACATCATCACGCTCAATCAGCAGCCCCCCCACGCGGTCTACGCTAACAACCTCACCTGGGACTACCAGCCCGCGAGCGGTTTCGATCGCTTCCGGCAGGCGGCGATCACCGCCGCGGCGAGTGCCGATCGTGACGGCGATGGCCTGCCGGAGCTGTATACGCTGGATGAGGACGGCCGCGTCTCGCGCTGGCAGGCGGACAACGCCGGGCGCTGGCGATCGAGTCGGCTCGGCAGCTTCGAGGCAGGCTCCGGGGCGCAGCTGGAGCTGCGTGATTTCGACGGTGACGGCAAGGCGGAGCTGCTAGTCAACGGCAGCCGCGGCTGGCGCGTGTTTGCGATTGCGGACGACGCGATGACGGCCATCTCTACGGGCGCCAGCGCGTCGGCACCTCCCGTTGCCAGCACATCGATAGTCCAGGACGTCGGCCGCGGGCCCTCGCTGCTGACCCTGCACCAGGACGATACCCTCCTGCTTCACGGACCGGGTGCAGGGCGTCAGCCGTTCATCGGGCTGGCGGTGAGCGGACTGGACGACGGCGCCGGCAGCATGCGTTCCAATGCCTCGGGTATCGGCACCCGGCTGGCGCTGCGCAGCGGCCGCCAGTGGATACTGACCGACAGCTTGCCGCATCGCTCGGCGCCGGGCCAGAGCCTGCAGCCGGTGGTGGTGGGCCTCAATGGTGCGACCCGGGTGGATTTCGTCGCGCTGACCTGGCCGGACGGCGTGTTCCAGACCGAGCTTGGTCTGGAGAGCGGCCGGGTCCATCGCATCGTCGAGACCCAGCGGCAGCTGTCCAGTTGCCCGGTGCTGTTTGTCTGGGATGGCCAGCGCTATGCCTTTGTCAGTGATCTGCTCGGTGTGGGCGGCCTGGGGTATTTCGTCGAGCCCGGTCTCTACGCCGAGCCACGCCCCTGGGAGAATTTTCTGTTGCCCGCGGACCTCGCGGTGCCGCGGCAGGGGCACTACGTGCTGAAGATCGGCGAGCCGATGGAGGAGGCCGCCTACCTCGATGCCGCGCGGCTCATCGCCTACGACCTGCCGCCCGGCTGGGACATGGTGCTGGACGAGCGTATGAGCATCGCCCGGCCCGAACCCACAGGCAGGCCCGTGTTCTTCCGGACGCGGCGCCGGCCGAGCCTGGCGACCGACAGGGGCGGAAACGACGTCACGGCACTCGTCGAGGCAGCGGATCTGCGCGCACCGCCGCCCGGCACCGTGGACCGGCGCTTCATCGGCCGCCTCCAGGGCCCCCAGGTGCTGACACTGGAGTTCGCCGAGCCCATCGACGGCACCGACGGTGAGCGGCCGGTGCTCGTGATCGACGGCTGGACCGAATACCCCTATTCGCAGACCATGTTCGCCGCCTGGCAGGCCGGTGCGTATTACCGTGCTCCCACCCTGGAGGCGCGTGGCGCCGATGGGCAGTGGCAAAGCGTGCTGGATCAATTCGGTTATCCGGCGGGTATGCCGCGGCGCATGTCAGTCCCACTGACGGCGCTGCCGCCGGGAACCCGCGCGCTGCGGCTGACCACCAACCAGGAGATTTACTGGGACCGTGTTGCCGTGGTGTACGCGGAGACACCGCCGCAGCTGCAGCACCGGCAGTTGCCGCTGTCGCGGGCAGAGCTTCGCGAGACCGGCTTTGCGCTGCGCAACACCGGGGATCAGCGACAGCCCCACTACGACTATGAGCGACGCCGCCCGCTCTGGGACACACGCCATATGCGGGGCTATTACACGGCGTTCGGCGCGGTCAGCGAGCTGTTGTCGGCCGTGGATGATGCGCTCGCCATCATCGGCCCGGGCGAAGAAATACACCTTGAATTCGCCGATGCGCTGCCGGCGCTTGCCCCGGGATGGCAGCGGCGCCTGGTGCTGGAAACCAACGGCTGGGCCAAGGACATGGATCTGTACACCGCAGACAGCATGACCTTGAAGCCCCTGCCGGCGACCGGCAAACCGGCGGCGCGGCGTGAGGCGCTGCACCGGCAATACAACACGCGGTACCGCTCGGGTATCTGAGAGCCCGACACGTCCCTGCGGCCGTCGCCGACCCTTTCTGCCAATGCAGGACAGTGCGCCGGGGCGCCTCGACTGGTGCCCGGGGTACAGGTTCTAAACTCAGAATAGAGGTTATCTGCCGTTGAGCCGTCCGCAGAGTCTGGCGCCCGGATGATTGATTCGAGGAGGTCGGCATGGAATTTCGAAAAGTGACCGCCATCATACGGCCGGATTCGCTTGAGCCCGTGGAGA
>JASFKW010000023.1:0-37979 GCA_050118435.1 Gammaproteobacteria bacterium
CCGAAAGTGGAGGGAGCAGGCGTCGGAACGGTTGGAGGACCGGTTCGGTCAGGCTATATAGAAGAGACACGGCCGGATTGTAGGCACCGGGATTGATCCAGCTCATTATGACCTGGATCAGTATGGCGAACAGAAAAACGTTCAGGAGCAGACTGAGAAGCTCGGCCAGCGACAGAATCAAGAGCCCGCTGAGCGAAATCCCGCTGCCTCGGAACCCTGCCACCAGCGCCAGCGCCACCACCTGCAGAATCAGCATCAGCAGAAGTGCGCTGGCATCTACCTTGCCGATGCTGGGGATGACACGCCGCAGGGGGGTCAGTGCCGGGTTGGTGACCTTTACCAGAAACTGGCTCACCGGATTATAAAAGTCGGCACGTACCAGGGCGAGCAGGAAACGCAGCATCACCGCCAGAATGTAGAGGCCAAACAGCGTGTTGATCAGAAATTCGACAGGATTCGCCACGTAGCTGCTTTGCATTACGTGACTCCGATCTGCTCGGCCAGCTCCCTGGAACGATCACGTGCGGCGGTCAAAGCATTGTGGAACAGCGTCCTGAGCCCGCCATCCTCGAGGACGGCGAGGGCTCTTTCCGTGGTTCCCCCGGGCGAGGTCACCTGTTTTCTCAGGACGGCAACGTCCTCGCTGCTTTCCAGAGCCATTTTCGCGGCGCCAAATGCAGTCTGCAATGCGAGCAGGTGTGCCGTCTTGTGATTCAGGCCCAACGCTTCCCCGGCCTGCTGTAAGGCTTCGATGACCAGCAGAAAATAGGCGGGACCGCTGCCCGAAAGGGCTGTGACGGCGTCCATCAGGTCTTCGTTGTCGATCCAAAGGACGAGACCGACCGCCCGGAGTATGGTCTCCGCGAGATCTTTTTGGTCCGCGGAGACGCTGTCACTGGCAAACAGCGCGGTCGCACCGCTCTGGATCAGCGCCGGGGTATTCGGCATGCAGCGTACCAAAGCGCATTTGCCCCCCAGCCAGCGCTGCAGATCCGCGGCCCTGACCCCGGCCGCGATCGAAATAACCAGCGGGGACTGACGCTGCACGCTGCCGGTGAGCTCCCGGGCCACCTCCTGTATTGTCTGGGGCTTTACCGCCAGGACGACCACTTCGCTATCAGCTGTCACCGCGGTGTTGCTCGTATCGGTTCGGACGGAGAACCGGCTGTTCAGAACGGCAAGCTGCTCCGGATCCGGATCAGATATCGAGATTCGGCCCGGATCCCAGCCGTCGGCGATCAGGCCTCCCACCAGACTGCGGGCCATGTTCCCGGCACCGATTAAGGCGAGTCGCGTTGTTTTCATGGCCAAAACAATACAGGATACCAAATGTCCCGTACAAGAGTCGTATTCTCCGGAGGGTGCATCGCGGTACATCCGCCCTGCACCCCTCGGTCAGCCCGCGCGCGGGTCAAGTTCCACTGTGGGATGACGATAAGGAAAGCCAGAATCAGCAAAGGAAACGTGCATGGATATTGCCGAGCTCCTCGCCTTCAGCGTCAAGAACAACGCCTCCGATTTGCACATCTCCGCGGGTCTGCCGCCGATGATCCGCGTTGACGGCGACATACGCCGCATTAACGTGCCGGCTCTGGATCACAAGACCGTGCACGGTCTTATCTATGACATCATGAACGACAAGCAGCGCAAGGATTACGAGGAGTTTCTGGAGACCGACTTCTCCTTCGAGATTCCCAACCTCGCGCGTTTTCGCGTCAACGCGTTCAATCACAACCGGGGGGCGGGAGGGGTGTTTAGAACCATCCCTTCCACCATCCTCACGTTGGAGGAGCTGGGATGCCCGAAGATTTTCAAGGACATCGCTGACCAGCCGCGTGGTTTGGTGCTGGTGACCGGCCCGACCGGCTCCGGCAAGTCGACCACGCTGGCGGCAATGATCGACCACGTCAACAATCAGAAATTCGAGCACATCCTGACGGTCGAAGACCCGATCGAGTTTGTTCACGAAAGCAAGAAATGCCTGGTGAACCAGCGCGAAGTCCACCGTGACACGCATGGGTTCAACGAAGCGCTGCGTTCAGCGCTGCGCGAAGATCCGGACATCATACTGGTCGGCGAAATGCGCGACCTGGAAACCATTCGTCTGGCGCTCACCGCGGCCGAGACCGGTCATCTCGTGTTTGGCACGCTGCACACCAGCTCCGCGGCAAAGACCATTGACCGAATTATCGACGTGTTCCCCGCCGCCGAAAAGACCATGGTGCGCTCCATGCTATCGGAATCGCTGCGTGCGGTCATCTCGCAAACGCTGCTCAAGAAAACCGGTGGCGGTCGTATCGCGGCTCACGAAATCATGATAGGGACGCCGGCAATACGCAATCTGATCCGCGAGGACAAGGTGGCGCAGATGTATTCGGCAATTCAGACCGGACAGGCAGCCGGCATGCAGACGCTGGATCAGAACCTCCATGACTTGGTGCAGCGCGGGCTGATCAGCCGTATCGATGCCCGTTCCAAGGCAACGAACAAAGATCTCTTCCGTTAACCTGGGGGCTGCGATGGACTTTTCTTCTCTGCTTAAGCTTATGGTTCACAAGGGTGGGTCCGACCTGTTCATCACGGCAGGCATGCCCCCGAGCATGAAGGTAAACGGGCGCATCAAGCCGGTTTCGGATGCCACCTTCACGCCCGAGCAGGCGCGGGAGATAGTCCTGAGCGTGATGACGGCAGACCAGCGGCAGGAGTTTGACAGCAAGCACGAGTGCAATTTCGCCATCAGCGCGACCGGCGTCGGACGCTTCCGGGTCAGCGCGTTCTATCAGCGCAATCACTGTGGCATGGTGCTCAGGCGCATCGAAACGACAATCCCGTCGGTCGAAAGCCTTTCGCTGCCCCCGATCATCAAGAGTCTGGCCATGACCAAGCGCGGACTGATCATCTTCGTCGGAGCGACCGGCACCGGCAAATCAACCTCGCTGGCGTCCATGATTGGTTACCGTAACCAGAACAGCACCGGCCACATTATCACCATTGAGGATCCGATCGAGTTCGTGCACCAGCACGGAGGCTGCATTGTCACGCAGCGTGAGGTGGGCATCGACACGGACTCCTTTGAAGTGGCGCTTCAAAATACGCTCCGTCAGGCGCCGGACGTTATCCTGATCGGTGAAATACGTACCCGGGAGACCATGGACCACGCTATCGCATTCGCCGAAACCGGCCACTTGTGCCTGGCGACGCTGCACGCCAACAATGCAAACCAGGCGATGGACCGCATCATCAACTTCTTTCCGGAGGACAGGCGCGACCAGCTTCTCATGGATTTGTCACTGAATTTGAAGGCAATTCTTGCGCAGCAGCTTATCCCGGCCCCGGACGGCAAGGGACGCCGGGTTGCGGTCGAAGTGCTGATCAACACCCCCCTGGCGGCCGATCTGATCCGCAAGGGGGAGGTCCACAAACTGAAGGACCTGATGAAACGCTCCACGCAGCAGGGTATGAAAACCTTCGATCAGGCTCTGTACGAGCTCTACAAGCAAGGGCAGATCACGCAGGAAGACGCGCTGCACTATGCGGACTCCGCGAACGAGGTGCGTCTGATGATCAAGCTCAAGGAGAGCGAGCTCGATACCGCCAGCGCGCTCGAGGGAATTTCGCTCGTGGAGACGCCTTAGGGCTCCGCTGGCCCGAGACGGTCGGCTGGAAAAACGGAACGGGCGTCGAAGACGGGCCCGTCCACACAGACGCGCTTCATGGCGTGCCCCTGGGCATTCCTGACTTCCACCGTGCAACCGGCACAGCCGCCGACGGCGCAGGCCATGAATTCCTCGAGTGAAACCTGGCAGGGCAGATGATAACCCTTCGCAAGGCGGGCGGTCGCTGCAAGCATGGGATGCGGGCCGCAGGCGAAGATCTCGACATGTGGTCTCTGCCCGGCTGCAAGGTTATCCAGCCAGTATCCGGCCAGCTCGGTGATAAAGCCCTCGTAACAACCGGGATATCCCTGCTGCGACGCGAGACGGCTGGGAATCCCCCAGTCTTCGAGCAACGGCATGGCGGCGATGACACCCTCAGGTATACCCTGAAGCAGGATCCGCGATGGCTGCGGCGAGAAGGGGAAAGGCACCTCCGAGCCCATGAGGACCAGAGGATCACAGTCGCCCTGATTTCTCAAATACTCCGCCAGGAAGATCATCGGAGGAATGCCGACGCCGCCACCGAGGAGCAGGGGGCGGCGCCGGGCCGGATCCGGTAAAAAAGGCCGGCCGATCGGCGCCAGTACGCTGATCCGCTCCGCTGCTTTGCGCTGACTGAGCAGCTCCGTGCCTCGACCGACGACCTTGTAAAGGAAGTCCACCCACCCCTGGTCCGGATCGGCGCGCATGATCGACAGGGGTCTGCGCATTGGCAGCAGAGGATCGCACTGCAGGTGCGCGAACTGACCGGGCCTGGCGTGTGCGGCGCAATCCGGTGCCTGTATACGCAGCAGATACTGGTCCCCTTCGAAGGCTTGCTGGGAGAGGACTTCCGCCGATTCGAGGAAAATGGTGCCACGGTGAGCCTTGCTCTTCATGCCGCTGGCCTCTTGTAGACGATCTCGCCGTCGCGCAGCGTGTAGCGCACTGCGCCCTGCATCTCCCACCCCCGGAACGGTGTGTTTTTGCCCCGACTGCGCATATGCTGGCGCTCGAGGCGCCACGTCGCACCTGGATCGAAGATGCAGATGTCGGCGGCACGGCCGGCGCTCAGGGTGCCATAAGGCAGATTCAAAATCCGTGCAGGCCCAGTGGTTACGCGTGCGACGGCATCCGACAGCGACAGGTAGCCGTCGGCGACCAGCTTGAGCATCAGGGGAAGCAGGGAATCGACACCGGAGGCGCCAGGCTCGGTGGCAGGGAAGGGCGCCAGTTTCGCGTCCGGTTCATGAGGCTGGTGGTCCGAACAGAGCGCCGACAGCGTACCCTTCTTCAGGCTCTGCAGCAGTCCTTCGCGGTCCTCAACCGTGCGCAGGGGGGGGATGAAATGATAATCAGATTCAAACCGGCTGGCGTCGACCTCGGTAAAATAAAGATAGGGGATCGCCGCGTCCGCTGTCACCGGAAGCCCGTCGAACTGGGCGCGAGCCACCATCCGGACGGCACGTGCCGTCGTCAGGCGACAAAAATGGGCGCGTACTCCCGTCTGCTCAATGAGCGCGAGATCCCGGGCCACCGCCACCGTTTCCGCCGCCTCGGGGATTCCCGGCAGACCCAGGCGGGTCGACACGCGCCCTTCGTGCAGACAGCCCTTCGCCGAGAGCGCAGCCTCGTCGGCGTGCAGAAAAACCGTCAAATCGAAGGTGGCTGCGTATTCGAAGGCACGCCGTTCGATCAGCGTCGAGCCGAGCGGGTGCCATGCATTGCTGACGCCGACGCAACCGGCCTGCTGCAGTGCAGCCATCTCGCTCAGATGCGAGCCGTGCAAGCCGCGCGTGAGCGCGCCCAGCGCGACCACCCGGGAGGCGCTGACCTGCTCAGCCCGGCGCCGGATCAGCTCGACGACCGCCGGGGTGTCGATGACCGGCTCGGTATCGGGAGGGCAGCACAATGTGGTGATGCCACCGGCCGCAGCGGCGTGACATTCACTGTCGATGCTGGCCTTGTGCTCCTGACCCGGCTCGCGCAGTCGGGCGCAGAGATCGATCAGCCCGGGCGTAACGTACATTCCCCTGGCGTCAAGCTCGAAGTCGGCGGCGAAGCCGTCCGGCGGGTCCCCGAGCGCTGCGACTCGTCCGTGGGCGACGTACAGATCGAGTTGCGCCTCTATATTACTGGCGGGGTCTACAAGTGTTCCGCCCAGAATGCTGATGCTGGGCTTAGCCATCGGCCTGCAGTGGAGCGCGTTGCTGCATGGCCACGGACATCACCGCCATGCGGGCGGCGATGCCATAGGTGACTTGTGCCAGGATCACCGACCGTGGGCCGTCTGCCACCTCGGAGTCCATTTCGACCCCACGGTTGATGGGTCCCGGGTGCATCACCATGACGTCGGGTCTGGCTGTCGCAAGCTTCTCCTCGGTCAGCCCGTACAGACGGAAATACTCGTGCTCGCTGGGCAGCATGGCCTTCTGCATACGCTCACGCTGGAGTCGCAACATGATGACGACGTCCGCGTTCCGGAGCCCCTCGCGCAGGTCGTGGAACACGCGCGCTCCTAGCGATTCGATATGTGCGGGTAACAGCGTGCGTGGAGCCACGACACGAACTTCACCGGTGTTGAGCAGATTCAATGCGTGAATCTGAGAGCGGGCGACTCGCGAGTGGGCGATATCACCTACGATCGCGACCGTGAGCCGGCCGAAATCAGCGCCTTTCTCACGACGAATCGTCAGCATATCCAGCACCGCCTGCGTTGGATGGGCGTGGCGTCCGTCGCCCGCGTTGATCACACTTACGTGCGGCAGCACGTGAGCTGCAATGAAATGCGCCGTTCCACTGTCGCTATGGCGAACCACGAACATATCGACATGCATGGCCTCCAGGTTGCGCAGCGTGTCGAGCAGGGTTTCGCCCTTTACCGCACTGGAGGCATCGATGTTTATGTTGAGCACATCGGCTGAGAGCCGCTTGGCCGCCAGTTCGAAGGTGGTTCGGGTTCGTGTGCTGGCTTCAAAGAACAGGTTGACGATGGTCTTTCCGCGCAACAACGGAACTTTTTTCACGGACTGCTCGGCAACACCCGTAAAGGAATCGGCCGTGTCGAGGATCTCGGTCAGAATGCCATGGTTCAGCCCTTCGATCGAAAGAAAGTGGCGTAGCCTCCCGTCGCTGCGAATCTGGAGATTGGTGCCGATCATGCGGTTTTCTTGAGCTCCAGGCTGAGCGGCTCGGGCCCGCTCAGCTTCACGTGCTCGTTCGGGGCGAGCTCCATGTGTAGTCCGACCACGTTGGCTTCGATCGGAAGCTCCCTGCCGCTGCGCTCGACCAGCGTCGCGAGCACGATCGACGCGGGCCTCCCGTAGTCGAACAGCTCGTTCATGGCGGCGCGAACCGTGCGACCGGTGTGCAATACATCGTCGACAAGGATGATGTCCCTGCCGTCCAGCGTGAAAGGCAGCTCCGAGGGCTTCACCTGCGGGTTCATGCCGATGCGTGTGAAATCGTCCCGATAGAAGGAGATATCCAGCACCCCGAGCGGGGTCTTTACTCCGAGCTTTTCGTGCAGGGCGTTGGCGACCCACACCCCACCGGTATGGATACCGACCATGACCGTCCGGTCTCCGATTTTCATTCGCTCTCGCAGCTCGTTTGCCATGCGATCGATGAGAGCGGGGATATCTGGTTGCTGTTTCACGCCACCGGCTCTTGGTGCTGTAGCCAATCCTGGAGGATAACCTGAGCCGCCAGGGCGTCCATGTCTGGATGCTTACCAGACAGGCGCGACTCGATGATGTACGAGCTCAAGCGCTCTTCGGCAGGAAAAACCGGGAGACTATAACGTCCTTCCAGCTGACGGGAAAACCGCAGGGCCGCATCCGTCGTGGTCTGGGCAGACCCGTCCATGTGATACGGGATTCCGACCACTAGCGCGTCCGGTTTCCATTCCCGAATGAGACGCGAGATTGCAGACCAGTCGGGGCTGCCATCGCGAGCGCTGACAGTGGCCAGGGGCGTGGCTGTGCGGGTCAGCTGTTGTCCGAACGCGACACCAATGCGTTTGCGGCCGTAATCGAAGCCGAGCAGGGTGCGGCAGGATCGGGCGTCTGACATCAGGCGTGGCCGGCTTCCCCAGATAACAGATCCAGATCGACACCCAGGGAGGCCGCCGCCGCCCGCCATATCTGTTCATCCGGAGTGGTGAACAGAATCTCCGGATCCGCCGGTCCGCTCAGCCAGGCGTTCTCAGCGATCTCCCGCTCCAGTTGTCCGGCACCCCAGCCGGCGTAGCCGAGCGCGATCAGGGTGCGTTCCGGACCCTGGTTAGCAGCAATGGCCTCGAGGATGTCAACGGATGAAGTTATACCGATGCGGTCGGTGACCTTGAGGGTGGCATCCCAGTCCCCGAGCGGCTCGTGCAGCACGAAACCGCGGTCCTGCTGAACAGGGCCGCCGAGATGTACCGGAATCTGCTGAGCCTCGGGTGCGGCGTGCTCGAGATGGACGTGGCGCAGGATCTCGGCGAGCTGCATGTCCAGAGGTCTGTTTATGACCAGTCCGAGGGCGCCTTCCTCGTTGTGCTCACAAATATAGGTAACCGAGTGGAAGAAATTAGGATCCTCCAGGCCCGGCATGGCAATCAGAAACTGGTTGGTGAGGTAGTCCGACTGGCTCATGAATCTAGTATCCGGCAGACTACGCCAATTAACAAGGTATCACGTCCAGGTCAGCCCCGACGGTGGCGGTCAGCGGCTCTGCAGCCGGTTTCCACTCGTGAAAACCCATGTGCGCGTGATATACAGGATGTCGGTTTCGGCGCGAATGCCTTCTGGAAAAGGGGCGAAAGGGGCGGCGAGCCTCACGATGCGAACCGCGGCATCGTCGAGGATCTTGTGCCCCGACGGTTTGCGGACAGCAATGTCCTGGACACTGCCGTCGGGGCGGAGTGCAACCTGGACGATGAGCTTACCGGAAAGATTCTGCCGGCGCGCTGCGTCGGGATAATTGAGCTCGCCGACCCGCTCCACCTTGGCGACCCAGTCGCGCATGTAGCTCGCGTACTTGAACTCTTTGGTGCGGGCAGAGATGAACTTGCTCTTGGGTGCCTTGGAGTAGGCCTGGAGCGACTGGTTTATCTGCTCGTTGAGCGACAGCATCTCCATGCTCCGGTTGATCAGCTCGGTGGCGGTGGTCCGCTGCGCCTGCTGCTCGGGGAGCGGTGTGTCGGTTTCCGCTGTCTTTTGGCTGCTGATTTCCTGTGTCAGCACGGGAGCGGCTGACGGTGGGGATTCTGATTCCACGACCGGGGGTGCCTGCTCGATCATCTGCGGTTGCGGCCGGACCCGTTCTTCGGTGTTCCCGGCGCCGTCCTGGCTGTGCTCCGCCAGATAGTCGGCTTCGTCCGGCGGCGCATGCTCGGACTTGACCACCGTGATATCGAGGGTGGGCGTGTTCCGATCCGGCGCATCGTGATCCAAGGCGTCGAAGCTGACGCCCAGGATCAGCAGCGCGTGCAATGCGGTGGCGATGAACAGCGTTACCGCGAGGCGGTCAGCCGTGGGATGCTCATAGGGCGTCTGTGCCGAAGTATTCACTGTGAAACTGTATCAGTCCGTTGTTCCTCAAAAAGTCATCTCAGATCCCGATGTCCAGGCCAACAAGGTAAAGCTCGGCCCCCAAAACCGGTGCCCCCGGCGGCTTCCTTCCCTCCGGCCTCTGGCCCGCGCGGTCTTCGGGGCCTCCGGTGGCGGACTGTCGGGTCGCTCATCCCACTGGAATTCCAGGATATTCAGCCGGTTGCCAATCGCTGCATTGAACAGACCCCGGCTGATCTGTTCGTAATGCTGGCCGAGGCGGATCAGCTCGAGAATCGCCGGCTCGGTGATGCTCCTGCCTTCGGCGATCGCGTGGCTCAGATCCATGAGGTGGCCACGCTGCCAGGCATGCCAGTCCCTGTTGCGGCGCTGGTACATTGCATCCACTAGCTGCACCACCTGCATTGCCCGCTGCTCCGAAACGTCGAAATAGGTCAGCTCGACCAGGGTACCGAAGGCGAACAGAGCATAGTCAATGCTCCTCGCAGCCGGTCGGACCAAGAAGCGCGCCGAACGAAGACGGCTCACGACCTTTGGTCGATCCGGACCTCGAGGCGGTCCATGAGCTGGCCCGCAATATCCAGCCCGTACAGTGCGTCCAGCTCACGGATGCACGTCGGGCTGGTGACGTTGATCTCGGTCAGGTAATCGCCGATGACGTCCAGGCCGACGAACACCAGCCCACGCGCGCGAAGCTCGGGGCCCACCTGCGAACAGATCCAGCGATCCCGCTCACTGAGCTCGACGCCTTCACCGCGCCCGCCGGCCGCCAGATTCCCGCGCATTTCGCCCTCCGCTGGGATACGCGCCAGCGCGTAAGGCACCGGCTCTCCCTCGATCAGCAGGATGCGCTTGTCGCCTCGGGAGATCTCCGGGACGAATTTCTGTGCCATAGCGGTGCGCTTGCCGAGCGCGGTGAGGGTTTCCAGTATCACGCTGGTGTTGGGGTCGTTTTCCCGAACCCGGAACACCGAGGCGCCGCCCATTGCGTCCAAGGGTTTCAGCACCACGTCGCCGTGCGCCGCTGCAAAGGCGCGCAGGCGCGCGCTGTCGCGACTCACGATGCTGGGGGGGCAGCACTGGGGAAACCAGCAGGCAAACAACTTCTCGTTACAGTCGCGCAGCGCTGCGGCCCGGTTGACGATCAGCACGCCCTCGGCTTCCGCCCTCTCGAGAATGTAAGTCGCGTACAGGTACTCCATGTCAAGCGGCGGATCCTTCCGCATGAGCACCAGATCAAGGGCCCCGAGCGGCCGTTCCTCAGGCGCCGAGCAGGTGAACCAGTCGGATGCGTTGTCCCTCACGGTCAGGCGTCGCATGGACGCACAGGCTCTGCCATCCCTGAGGTACAGGTCGGCCTGCTCCATATAAAACAATGTCCAGCCGCGCGCCTGTGCCGCCAGGAGCATCGCGAAGCTGCTGTCCTTCACTGTTTTGATGGACCGGATCGGGTCCATCACTATGCCCAGGCGCGTGCTCATGAAGTATGTCGAAGCCTCTTGCAGGTCACCCAAAGTGTGAAGAAATTCATGTACGTAAAGTTTACTCGCCGCCGGACGATAGAAGCCAGTAGCCGCGATTTTACCCTAAATTGGCGGCAAAACGGGCGCTTGGATCTGCAATCAGGCCACGGCAGGGAACAGGAACTGCAGCCGGGCGCGAGAAACGGAACATTTCTTCGGACAGGTACGAGTCGTATGCAAACCATTAGAGATCCAGTCGAAACGCCCGAGCCGGAAACCCAGGCCGAGGGCACCGCAGACAGCGTTCCGCCCGGCGCAAACCCCTTCACCGGTCTCAAGGTGATGGTGATCGATGATTCCAAGACCATTCGCCGGACGGCTGAAACCCTCTTGAAAAAGGAAGGCTGTGAAGTCATCACAGCGACCGACGGTTTCGAGGCGCTCGCCAAGATAGCCGATGAAAAGCCACATATCATTTTCGTGGATATCATGATGCCCCGCCTGGACGGGTATCAAACCTGTGCCCTCATCAAGAATAACCAGGTGTTCAAGCGGACCCCCGTCGTGATGCTGTCGAGCAAGGACGGTCTGTTCGATCGTGCGCGAGGTCGAATTGTGGGTTCGGACCAGTACCTGACCAAGCCTTTCACCAAGGACGAATTGCTGGGCGCAATCCGCGAGCACGTTCGTGCTTGAAGGATTCAAGGCCCCCTGCTGCGAGCAGCGCCGGGACGTAGGGAGCGGTAATCAACATTCGACGGGGTAAGACCAATGGCACAAGTTCTCATCGTAGACGACTCACCCACTGAAGCGCACGTCCTGAAAGGAATGCTTGAAAAACACGGTTTCGAAGTCGAAACCGCCCAGAACGGCACCGAAGGGATCGAGCGTGCCAAGATGCTCAAGCCGGACCTCATCCTGATGGACGTCGTGATGCCGGGTCTCAACGGCTTTCAGGCCACGCGCCAGCTTACCCGGGATCCTGAGACGTCGGACATTCCAATCATAATCGTGACCACCAAAGATCAGGAAACGGATCGAGTCTGGGGCTTGCGCCAGGGCGCCAGGGATTTCCTAACCAAGCCGGTTGCCGAAACAAATCTGATGGAAAAAATCGGGCTGGCACTCGCGGCGGTGTGAGGAATTCATGCAGATGTCGGATCCTTTGGCTCGAACACCGCTCGAATGGCTGGCGCACCTCGAGCAGCTCTGCCTGCGCCATGCACAGGGTTTGCCGCAGCAGCACAAGAACGAGGAAAAGTGGATTGGAATCGGATTTCGAACGGGTCACCTGCATCTAGTTGCCCCACTTGATGAAGTGGCAGAAGTCCTCACGCCGGTGCCCGTTTCCAGAGTGCCGCGCACCAAGGCCTGGGTATGCGGCATCGCCAACGTCCGCGGAAACTTGATGCCGATCATGGACCTGCAGGCGTATCTCCGCAATGCCCCCGCCTTGTCGCGTCGGCGCGGCCGAATTCTCGTGATTAGCCATAACGGTGTGTATTCGGGGGTGGTCGTAGATGCTGTCCTGGGTCTCAGGCATTTTCGCCACGACCAGCGCTGCAAGGAAGTCCCCGACGACGGACATGAGCATATTCGTGCGTATATGCGACACGGTTTCAGAGTGGGCAGCGAGCACTGGGGGGTGTTCAGCATGCACGCCCTTGCAGAAGCCCCCAAGTTTCTTCAGGCGGCAGTCTAACCGGTTCGAATGCAGAGATTGTGATCCCTTGAGTATGGAAAATAAGCTGATCAGGTCAGGAGACGAAGCATGAGTATAGCCAAGCAATCCCACGCCAAGTTGGGTTCCCAGAAAAGGTCGATGTATCTCATTGCCACCCTAGTGCTCTCGCTGGGTGCGATGGTCGGTGTTTTCTGGCACGTAGGGATCCAGTCGAACTATGACAATGAGTACATCGGCTACACCAGCGAGCAACAGGTCCTCTCGCAGCAGATTGCCAAGTACGCCCTGGAGGCGTCCTCTGGTGTCGAAGGCGCCTTCGACCAGGTGATGCGCCACCGCGACCGGTTCAAGACGACGCTCAGATACGAGCGTAACGGAAACCCGGTCACCGGGTTGCCGCCCACGCGGAAGTCGCTTGAGAAGGATCTGGAGGTCCTGGAGGCGGAGTGGGAAAAGTTCCAGCGCAGCGTTGATTTCGTGCTCAAAGGCAGGAACACTGTGGCGGCAGTCGCTGAGGCCGGCCGGGTGATAAACGATTTCATGCCCCGGCTACAGGCCCATGACGAAGAAGTCGTTCAGATACTGATGGACAGCAAGGCGAGCCGGCAGGCCATCAGACTGGCGACCCGTCAGCTGGTGCTGAGCCAGCGCATCCTTACCAGTGTCAATCACGCGCTCAGCGGCGAGGACGCCAAGCAGGCCATCGAGCACTTTTCGAGCGATGTGGAGGAATACGGAAGGGTCCTAGATGGCATGATCGGAGGAAATGACACGATCAGCGCCATCAGAAATAAGGCGGTGCAGGCAAAACTGTCGGAGACCTCCGTGCTTTTCACAAAAGTCGCCGACAGCGTCAAAAAGCTGCTCGATGCGGCTGATGAGCTTCTGGCGCTCCGGACGTCGGCACGCACTATATCGGCTCAGTCCGACGATCTGTTTGCCGCCGCACGGCGCTTGCAGAAAGCCTATTCCCTGGCTGTAGACCAGCGTCCCGTCCAGCCGGAGATGGCTTATCTGTTTGGCGCGATCGGGCTTTTCGTACTGTTCCTTCTGGGTCTGAACGTCTATCGCGACCAGGAGACGCGCCGCAAGCTCGCAGAGCAGGAGAACAGCGCCAATCAGGACGCGATCCTGCGGCTGCTCGATGAAATGGGCAATCTTGCCGACGGCGACCTGACCACCTATGCCACAGTGACCGAAGACTTTACCGGCGCCATCGCCGATTCGGTCAACTATACGATCGATGCCTTGCGCGACATGGTCACCACCATCAACGAGACTTCCCACCAGGTATCTTCGGCGGCGAAGCAGACGGAGGAAACCGCTCAGCATCTCACCGAGGCCAGCGCTCACCAGGCCGAAGAAATCACCTCCGCCACCACCGCAATCAACCAGATGGCTGTATCCATCGACGAGGTGTCCAAGAACGCGGAAGACACAGCAAGTATGGCGCTCAAGTCGGTTGAGATCGCGAAAAAAGGTGGGAGCACAGTGCGCAGGAACATCGAAGGGATGGACCGGATACGCGAGAACATCCAGGAAACATCCAAGCGCATCAAACGCCTGGGGGAGAGCTCGCAGGAGATCGGTGACATCGTCGAGCTCATCAATGATATCGCGGAGCAGACCAACATTCTGGCGTTAAACGCCGCGATACAGGCCGCTATGGCCGGCGAGGCGGGACGCGGTTTCGCGGTGGTTGCGGACGAAGTTCAGCGGCTCGCCGAACGTTCGAGTAATGCTACCAAACAGATCGAGGCGCTGGTGAAAACCATCCAGACGGACACGAATGAGGCGGTTATCTCCATGGAGCAGAGTACCGCCGGCGTTGTGAACGGTGCGCGCCTCGCCGAGGAGTCCGGTCAGGCACTCGACGAAATCATGAAGGTCTCGGAGGACCTTTCTGGCCTGATTCAGAATATCTCGTCATCGGCCCGGAAGCAGTCCAGGGCGGCGGCAAATATTTCGGAAACCATGCACATCATTCAGGAGATCACCACTCAGACCTCGGCCGGTACCAATGAGACGGCGGCGTCTATCGGCAACCTTGCCAGTCTGGCGGAAGAAATGGGTAACTCGGTCGCTGGCTTCAAACTGCCGGAATGAGCCAGGTGCGCCTGTGATCGAAACCGCCGGACAAGCGCCGGCTCGGAGTGACAAACGGAGGGCCGCCGGGCAGTTGCCCGAGATGCACGAGCGCGAGCTGCTGGAGTGGGTTGTGCTCGTCGAAGACCGGATCGGCGTCTCCATATCGCCACAGCGCACAACCTTTCTTTTGCGCGGTCTGTGCAAGCGTATGCGTGCGAGCGGCTTCCGGTGCTACGGGGATTATTATCGCCATATGTGTTTGAAATCCCGACACTCGGAAGAGTGGGTGCTGCTCGCAGACCTGTTAACGGTGCACGAGACCCGTTTTTTCCGGCATGGGCCCTCGATGGAGCTGGTACGCGAGATGGCTATGGACGAAAGCACCTGGACTGAGCGCGGCTTCCATGCCTGGAGCGCCGGTTGTGCGACGGGCGAGGAGGCCTACAGTCTTGCGATGTTGATCGACTCCTGTCGCCCGCAAGGGGTGCCCAACCCCAGGTATCGGGTCACAGGGACGGATATGAGCCTGCCGAGCCTGCGCCACGCGCGCGCGGGTGTTTACCTCTGGCATCGGGCGCGTAACATAAGCGAGCCGTTCCTGGAGAAATACTGTCGGCCCGAATCGCGAACACGGTTTGCAATAAATGCGGAGTTGCAAAAAAACGTCAGCTTCTTCCCGCTCAATCTGCGGGACTCGGTGCGGGCCCCGTTCTCAGGCCTAGATCTGATTTTTTGCCAGAACCTCCTGATTTATTATGACCGTCTGCGGCGATTGCAGATTGTCGATCGCCTCGCCGAATTCCTACGGCACGGCGGTGTACTCGTGTTGGCGGCTGGCGAGATTCACGACTGGCGACATCCAAGCATGGAGAAAGTGCGTTTCGACGATGCGGTGGCTTACCGGCGCACTGATCAGAAGCACGCAGTGTTGAACGATTAAGGAATCAACATGAATCAGGTAATCGACTTCGGCACCCTGAGCTGGGTCAAGAATGAGCTGGATGAAGCGCTACGTGAGGCGCGACAGTCACTGGAAGCGCACGTCGAAACGCCGGACGTCGTCGGCCAGGCCGACGTGCTGGTCACCCGGCTGCACCAGGTCTGCGGCACGCTGAGGATGGTGGAGTTACACGGCGCCTCGATGCTCGCTGAGGAGATGGAGCGGGTGGCGAGAGCGATCCGGGACGGTTCAGCGAGCCCGGGTGCCGATGGCTGTGAGGTGCTCATGCGGGCGATCCTCCAGCTCCCTGACTATCTGGACCGCCTGATCGCAGGCCAACGCGACATTGCTCTCGTCCTGTTGCCTGTACTGAATGACCTGCGCGCCGTACGTGGCGAAAAACCGCTTTCCGAAATTGCGATGTTTGCGCCGGACGTCACGGCAGAGTTGCCGGAGACAGCGTTTGAGGAGCAGGCGGATGGAGATATCCAGAGCGAGTCCAAAGCGCTCCGGCACCGGTTCCAACGTGCCCTTGTGGGCTGGTTCCGCGGCCAGGACCTCGCCGGTTCGCTGAACACACTGACCGACGTGCTCAACAGGCTGCAGGCATTGAGTCGCAGCACGGAAGCCCGACGCCTGTGGTGGGTGGCCGGCGGCATCGTGGACGCCGTGAAAGCCGAAGCGCTGGAAAGCAGTGTTGCCGTCAATCGGGCCATCGGCCAGCTGGATCGGCATATTAAGGGAATAACCGAGGTGGGGGAGGCGACGCTTCTTGAGGACTCCCCCGATGAGCTGTTAAGGGATCTGCTTTTTTACATTGCACGCTCGCGGCGCGTGGAGGGACGCGTTGCGGCAATTCGGGCGGCGTACCACCTTGACGATCTGCTGCCAGGAGAAGAGCAGCTGGCTGCGGCGCGCAAGGGGCTTTCAGGGCAGAATTCCGATCTGTTCGCTACCGTCGCTGGCGCCATTAAGGAGGAATTGGGACGGCTGAAAGACTCGCTGGATCTTATCCGTCGAGGTGGCGGTAACCAGACGGAGAAGCTTCAGCCGCTCATTGATTCCCTCCGAGCCCTCGGTGATACGCTCGGCATGCTCGGCATGGATGCACTGCGCAAATCCGTAATCTCAAAGGTGGACGACGTCGCTTCGTACGCGAGACCAGGAGAGACGCCGCCGGAGTCCTTGTTGATGGACATTGCGAGCACGCTGCTGTCCGTCGAACTCTCTGTCGACCGGATGGGGGAAGGCGGTACGCCCGAAAACACGGCCGATCAGCCGGACGGGGCGGTGACCGACGCGGAATCCAGTCAGCTCATGCAGGTTGTCTTGCACGAGGCTATGGCGGACCTTGTGCGAGCCAAGGAGGCGATCGTCGCCTACACGGAGGCGGACAACGACTGGTCTCTGCTGAGCGGGGTTCCGCAGCTGCTCAATCAGGTGAAGGGCGGTTTGACCCTGATTGGTGAGGAACGAGCCGCCGCTCTCACAGCCTCGGCGGCCCGATATGTCCGAGCTCGGCTGATTGAGAGTGAAACAGAGGCGCCTCGGCAGGAGCTGGATTCACTCGCCGACTGTATATGCGGCATTGAGTACTATTTGGAGACTCGCAGGGACCGGCAAGCGCAGAGCGGATCCGCGATATTGCTCGCCGAGCAGAGCATAGAAAGACTCGCTTATGGGGCGAGCGAGGAGAGCGGCGACCTGAATGCGGTCGAAACCGTGCCGTCAGATGAGCCCGAAGACGTCGTGATCGATGACATCGGGTCTGCGGCAGGTAGCGACATTGCGGAACCCGGCGCTGCGCGGGAGGAAGGAAGCTGTGTCGAACAAGGACGCGCCCTGATCCAGGAAATCGAGCAGGCATCTCACAGCCAGAGCGCGATTCAAGCGCCGGCCGTATCCGATAAGGAGGAGAGCCTCTCGGACCAGGACAGAGCCTGCGCCGAGGACGTTGAGTGCTCCCACGCACCAGAGGCGGCTCGTGCCGCGCCAGCTCCGGCGGACGATTCGGGGCGGCAGGCGCCTGAAGCTGCCTTGGCGGTTCTCGGCGACGACATCGACGAGGAAATTCTCGAAATTTTCCTGGAAGAGGCGGAGGAAGAGACCGCCTCCATCGATGAGCAGCTGTCGCGATGGCTTCGGGATCCACAAGACTCCGGTGCGCTGGCAACGCTGCGACGCTCCTTCCACACCCTGAAAGGAAGTGGACGCCTGATCGGTGCCATGCGCATCGGCGAGCTCGCCTGGGTGAACGAGAACATGCTCAACCGTGTGATCGATGGGTCTATTGCAGTCAGCCCGGCACTGATGGAGGTGCTTCAAGGGACCAAGCATGCCCTCGCAGAGCTGTTGTGCGAAATCAAGGATGGCACAGAGGTACAGCAGCCGGTTGCATACCTCATGCGATGCGCTGAGAGGCTGAGTGAGGGACGGTCGCTGCCGGAGTCGGGAGCGGACGATTCCGTTTCCAAAGTCTCGGTGGCCGAGTCACATGCTCGAACCGTGGAGAGCATCAGGGGTGCGGGCCAGGCGGTGCCGACACCCCTTGAGGAAGAGTCAGTGGGAGAAGCCGGAGAACCCATCGCTACCGCGGAAGAATCACTCAGCCTGTCTACAGAGGCCGGTGAGCCGTCACCGGCGCGGACATCAGGCACAATCGGAGGGTCTGCTCCGGGCGAGGGCGATTCCCGTCTCGCTGAGACGACGCCGGAAGATGAAAATACGTCGGAGCGGAGGGAGCCCTTTGCGGAGGATGCGGGTGAGCGAGAACCGGCCCAGATCCTAGGGGCTGACGAGTCTCACGCGAGCCCAGACCCGTACGCCGCGTGTGATCCGGAGCTGATCGAGCTATTCGTGAGGGAAAGCGAGGAGAATCTCGAAACCAGTGACACTGCTCTGCGCCGGTGGCGTCAGTGCGTCGGCGATAACCAAGCGCTGGGAGAGCTGCGGAGGGCACTGCACACGCTCAAAGGCGCCGCGCGCATGGTGGGATTCAATGCAGTTGGCAATCTTGCGCACGCCGTAGAATCCCAGGTCATCGCGATGGCGGAGGGCCACGCCGAAACGGGTTCAGAAGCATTCGACAGGCTTCAGAACGCGCATGACCATCTGGTCTCCATGCTGGAGCAGGTGAGAGAACGCAGACCGGTTTCGGAGGCCGGCGGCGTCATCGAGCAGCTCGAAGTGCTGCAGCAGCCGGCGGGCGAAGGCGCGCGGTCCGTTGGCGAAGCCGGGAGTGACGAGCGGGCTTTCGCGGGCGATACCCCCGATGGCAGGCCGGCACAAGCGTGTGGTGAGCCCTACGGGGAGGGGGACCCGGAAATTCTGGAGGTATTCCTGGAAGAGGCCGGTGACATCCTGGAGCACATCGATGAAACGCTGCAGGCCTGGCGACAGGCGCCGGATCGGCACGATCTTATGTCCGAGCTGCAGCGCGAGCTGCACACCCTCAAGGGTGGTGCGCGCATGGCGGATATCACCGTTATCGGTGATCTGGCACATGGCGTCGAGTCGCTGATGACAAGACTGACCGAAGGGGAGGTGGAGCCGCAAGGGTCAGTTTTCGCGATTCTGGAGGAGGCCCACGATCGACTCGCCGGCATGGTGGACCAGGTGCGAAGGCGTCAGCCCATCGCGGGCGCACTGGATATCCTGGACAGGCTGGAATCGCTGCGTGCAGGCGAAGCGCTGGTGCACGATGAGCGCCCCGTCGAGGAGCCTTCTGTGCGCCGGAGTGAGCAAGCGGCTGTGCGGGAGCAGGTCGCGGTGAATCAGTATCCTCACGAGGAGGAGCGTAGAGCAAAGTCGCGCGGCAGCCAGGAGCTCGTCCGAATCAAGGCGAACCTGCTGGACAACCTGGTCAACTTCGCTGGCGAAGTCAGCATCTATCGCTCACGCCTCGAGCAGCAGGTCGGCGCTTACCGGTTCAACTTGATCGAAATGGATCAGACCATCGCTCGGCTACGCGATCAGTTACGCAAGCTCGAGATCGAGACCGAGGCGCAGATTCTGTTCCGCTATGAAAGAGAAGAGCTTAATGAGCACGCGGATTTCGATCCGCTGGAAATGGACCGTTATTCCAAGATGCAGCAGCTGTCTCGCTCACTCATCGAAAGCGTAGGAGACCTGGCGAGCATTCAGCATCTGCTGGAAAACATCACGAGGGAATCCGAGACCCTGCTGCTACAGCAGTCTCGCGTAAACACGGAATTGCAGGAACGCCTCATGCGCACCCGCATGGTACCGTTTCTCGGTCTGGCTGCGCGGATGCGCCGGATCGTTCGCCAGACCTGCCACGAGCTCGGCAAGCAGGCCGAGCTGGAGCTCTCGGGCGCCGACGGTGAAATGGATCGGACGGTGGTGGACCGCATCATTGCACCGATCGAGCACATGTTGCGCAACGCCATTTCACACGGCATCGAATTTCCCCGTCAGCGCCTGGAGCTCGGAAAGCCGGAAACGGGTACTATCCGACTTACCCTTGAGCGAGAATCATCCGATATTCTGTTGAAAATTTCAGACGATGGGGCGGGCATAAACCCCGAGGCGGTCCGTAAAAAAGCGGTCGAGCGCGGTCTGATGGAGCCGGATGCCGAGCTATCGGACACAGAGATTCTGCAGTTCATCGTTGAGACAGGTATCAGCACCGCTGAAAAAGTGACCCAGGTCGCCGGCCGTGGCGTCGGCATGGACGTCGTAAACAGCGAAGTCAAGCAGCTGGGCGGCTCTCTGTCGATAGACTCCGAAGCGGGCAGGGGAACAACCTTCACCGTGCGGCTTCCGTTTACGCTGGCTCTCAATCAGGCGCTGCTGGTGGAAGTCGGTGAGGACGTTTATGCGATTCCCCTTGCGAGTATCGAGGGCGTCGTGCGCATGTCTGAACAAGAGTTGAGCAGTTACTACGCGGATCCGGATGCGCGTTTCAACCATGGCGGAATGATGTACGAGCTCTGTCACCTCGGCAGTATGCTCGGGACGGAAAAGCCGCGTGCGGAGGGCGGGGTAAATCGAATGCCGGTGCTCCTGGCGCGAACCGGTGACCGATGTGTTGGATTCCAGGTGGAGAATCTGCTGGGCAGCAGGGAGATTGTAGTGAAATCGGTCGGGCCGCAGGTCAGTACCGTTCGCGGTATCACCGGAGCCACCATCCTGGGAGACGGCCGCGTGGTGATGATTCTCGATGTGACTGCCCTGCTGCGCGGTGCAACGCCGGGTAAATTGATTCAGCCGAACGAAACGCCCCATCGGCCGGGCGTCAGAGATGCTCTGACAGTCATGATCGTCGACGATTCAATCACGATGCGCAAGGTCACAACCCGGCTTCTGGAGCGCAACGACATGAAGGTGATGGCGGCCAAGGATGGTGTGGACGCTGTTGCGAAGCTCCAGGAACAAATCCCTGATATACTGCTGCTGGATATCGAGATGCCCCGCATGGACGGATTTGAGCTCGCCACACACGTCCGTAACGAAGCTCGATTGCACCACATCCCCATTATCATGATCACCTCACGCAGCGGTGACAAACACCGCCAGCGTGCGATGCAGATAGGAGTGAACCGCTACCTCGGCAAGCCATTTCAGGAAGCGGATCTGCTGGAAAATATTCATGCTTTGCTCGAGGAATCCGGGGCCCGGGAATCTGAGATAGATGGATGATGTATCGCAGCGGTGTTTACGCGTAGCTTTGATGGCTAAGCCGGGCGAGCGCTCCGGTTTTCGTGCCTTGCTGGAACGCGAGGGAGTGGAGGTCGTACTCGACCGCCAGCTCGGCACCCCCGCCCCGGAGAGCTGGAACGGTGCAGAGGTGCTGCTCGTTGATCTCAATGCGCAGGTGGTGCGCAGGCAGATCGAAGGGCTGCTGGAAAAATCGCCGGTGCCAGTGCTGCTCAACCAGGGCGGTTTACATTCCGCCGCGCGATGGAGCCATGCGCTGCTTGCCAAGCTCGAGGCGCTGAAGAGCGCTACCAACCAGCAGGAGCGCGAAAGGCAGGGTCAGACGCGACCGGAGCTCCGCGTCGTGGAAGGAGGCGGCCGCCGCCGGGCGACCATGCTGCCGGTCATTGTGCTCTGCGGATCGGTGGGAGGGCCGCAGGCAATGGCTCGATTCTTGACGGCGCTCCCCGCTGAGCTGCCGATTGCATTCCTCCTAATCCAGCATATCTCGGAAGCATACCAGAATCTGCTCGTCGAGCAGCTTGACAGATGTGGCGCGTGGCGCGTGGCGATGCTCGGTGCAGAACAGAATTTCGAGCCCGGACGCGTTTGGGTCTTACCGGCAGAAAGCAAGGTCTTCGTTGACCCCAATGGCACAGTGCGTCGGCGTGAACAGCCCTGGGAATCGGTGCAACGACCGGATATAAATGCCGTGCTGTCAGGAGTCGCCGAGGCTTTCGGTGCCGGCTGTGGTGCGATCATGTTCAGTGGCCTCGGCGGCGACGTGGCAGAGGGCTGTGCGCGGCTGGTCCGGCGTGGTGGCTTTGTCTGGACCCAGAGTCCCGAAAGCTGCGTTATCGGAAGGCTGCCGGAGGCCGCGAAACGATCGGGCAAGGTCGAATTCAGCGGCACGCCCGAACAGCTCGCACGCGAGCTGGCGAGTCGTTATCGATCCACTACTTCTCCGAGTCTCAACTGATTCCCGAGGGAGCCCTCTACCATGAATGCAGTCACAGAAAGTGTAAGGAGCCTCTGGGTGCCTCTGGACGGACTCAGGCTTCTGATTCCGAATGTTGCCCTCGCTGAGGTCATCAACCATAAACCGCTCGACCTGATACAGGGAGGACCCGAATGGCTGCTCGGCGTGCTGCGCTGGCGTGAGCAAGAATTGCCTGTTGTTTCAATGGAGCGGTTGCTCGGCTTTGATTTGCCGCCGACAACGTCAGGAGCGAGAGTGGCGGTGTTCAACTCTTCCAGGCCCATCGGGTCGCTGCCGTTCTTTGCCGCGACAACCGCGGGAATTCCGCGCTTGCTCAGCGCGGACGAGCATACACTCGGTGCTTCCCTGCGCGGCGACCGAGATCTGGCGGGTACCGCCGCGGATCGCGTCAAGGTCGGTGCGGAAGAGGCGATCATTCCGGACCTGGAGGCCGTGCAGACCCTGATCGAAGAAGCCTGGAGCATTTGCCGGGGTGAAGGCTTCCCTTCGTACGGCTAAGCGCTAAAATCGCCCCACAGCGTCTGGAGTGCCGCCAGAACCGCGATTGTCGCCGTCTCCGTGCGCAGCACTCTGGGCCCCAACCGGATTCGTTCGAAACCCTGTGATGTCGCCTGCAGGAGCTCTTCGTCATCGAGGCCGCCCTCGGGGCCGACGAGGATGCTGACGTGCATGGCCGGATCCAGCTCCTTGAGATGAACCGTTGCCGAGGGGTCCAGAACGAGTTTGTGGTGCACATCCCGAGATTGCGGCGCCGCCAGCCACTGAGATAAGCCTCTGGCAGGGTGAAGCTCCGGTAACACTGCTCGCCCGGACTGTTCGCAGGCAGACCGTACAATGCCTCGCCAGTGTGCCAGGCGCTTTTCCAGACGCTTGTCGGTCAGCCGGATCTGCGCGTGTCTGGTCCACAGAGGCGTTACGGAAGCCACGCCGAGCTCTACGGATTTCTGCAGAACGAAATCCATGCGCTCGCCGCGCGAAACGCCCTGTCCAAGGGAGATGCAGAGGGGGGATTCGCGCGTTGGCACCCGCCTCTCTCCGATCAACACCACCGCATGCGTAGGGTGGGCATCCTTGACCACGGCAGCGTATTCGCTGCCATCGCCGTTGAAGACCACCAGCGAGCGGCCACTGCGCAGTCGCAGAACCCGGACGAGATAATGGCTCGTTTCCGGCTCCAGAGTGACGCTGCAAGCGCTTTCCAGCGCGCGGCTCGTGTAAATGCGGGAGACGCGCATTCCGTCATCCGCGCACGGCGTGTTCAATGCCCGTGCAGGCAACTTCGGCCATAAGCTGGATCTGGTCCTCGGTGACAACGTAAGGCGGCATGAAATAGACCACGTTTCCCAGCGGTCGCAGCAGCACACCTCTGCCGAGGCCGTGTTGATAGACGCGAAGACCGCGGCGTTCCTGCCAGGGAAAAGGCTCCCGTGTAGCTCGGTCCTTGACCATTTCCATAGCCAGTATCATGCCCGTCTGGCGGATCTCGCCGACATTCGGATGGTCGGCGAAATGCGCCGTTGTCGCGGCCATCGACGCTGCCAGGCCCTTGTTGCGCTCCAGCACATCACTGTGCTCGAAAAGCTCCAGGGTTGCCAGTGCAGCCCGGCAGGCCAGGGCGTTGCCGGTATAACTGTGTGAGTGCAGAAACGCGCTCAACTTTGCGTAATCGTCATAAAAGGCTTGATAGATCAGGTCCCGGGTGAGTACCGCCGACAAGGGCAGATAGCCTCCCGTGAGGCCCTTCGAGAGACACATGAAGTCGGGACTGATGTCGGCCTGCTCGCAGGCAAACAGCGTGCCTGTGCGCCCGAAGCCCACGGCGATTTCATCGGCAATGAGATGCACTTCAAAACGATCGCAGGCCTCCCGAAGCAGCTTCAGGTAAACGGGGTGGTACATGCGCATCGAACCGGCACACTGCACCAGCGGCTCGACGATAACGGCGCAGACCTCGCCCGCATGTTGCTCCAGCGCATTGTGCATGTGCTCGAACATCCGGCGGCTGTGGGCTTCCCAGGATTCTCCGGGCTCACGGAGGTAGCAGTCGGGTGAAGGTACCTCTATCGCATCCATCAGCAGCGGCCGATAGGTAGCCTTGTACAAAGGCACGCTGCCGACGGACAGAGCGCCCAGGGTTTCCCCGTGGTAGCTGTTCTGGAGCGTGATAAAACGGGTCTTTCCCGGGCAACCCCGATTCAACCAATAGTGGAAGCTCATCTTGAGGGCGATTTCGACCGCCGAAGAGCCGTTTTCGGCATAGAAACAGCGGCTGAGGTCTGCCGGCGTCATCTCGACCAGTTTTTCGGACAGCCCGATCACGGCTTCGTGGGTGAAGCCGGCCATGATCACGTGCTCCAGACGCTCGAGCTGATTGCGAAGCGCGGCATTGATATGAGGATGGCAGTGTCCGAACAGGTTGACCCACCAGGAGCTGATGGCGTCGAGATAGCGGTTGCCGTCAAAGTCCTCGAGCCAGACTCCTTCGGCGCGGCGTATCGGGATCATCGGCAGCCACTCGTGATCCTTCATCTGGGTGCACGGATGCCACACGACGGAGAGATCGCGCCGGACGTATGATTCATTGCTCATAACCGTCTCCGGAGATCCGCCCTAGCCTGCCCGCTCCGGCCAGTCGGCTGTGCGGCGAAGCGGCAGCGCAGATCAGTCGCCTAAGCCAAGGTTGTTCCAGATCGCCTTGCTGGGGCCCGCCTGATTCATGGTATAAAAATGCAGACCCGGCGCCCCGGCCTCCAGGAGGGCCTGGCACATCTCTGTTACGACCGCCTCGCCAAAGGCGCGAATGGAATTACGATCGTCGCCGTACGCCTCCAGCCGTTTGCGGATCCAGCGCGGAATCTCAGCCCCACACATATCGGAAAAGCGTGCGAGCTGCTTATAGTTGGTGATCGGCATGATGCCGGGCACGATCGGCAGATCCATGCCGAGCTGCTCGCAGCGTTCGACGAAGTGAAAGTAGGCATAGGGATTGTAGAAATATTGCGTCATGGCGCTGTCAGCGCCGGCCTCCACCTTGCGTTTGAAGTTCGCCAGATCGGCTTCGGCACTGGGCGCCTGGGGGTGAAACTCGGGATAGGCAGCAACTTCGATATGGAAGTGATCGCCCGTCTCCTCGCGTATGAACTCGACCAGTTCGTTGGCATAGCGGAACTCTCCGGGTCGGCCCATGCCGGATGGCAGGTCGCCACGAAGCGCGACAATGTGGCGGATGTGCTGCCGCCGATAGGCGCCGAGTATCTCGCGTATGCTCTCCCGGGTAGAGCCTACGCAGGACAGGTGCGGCGCTGCTTCGATACCGGATTCGCGCTGTATTTCGCAAACCGTCTCAAAGGTTCTCTCCCGCGTCGATCCGCCTGCTCCAAAGGTCACCGAGAAGAAGCGCGGTTCCAGCCTGGACAGGATTTTGCGCGTGTTACGCAGCTTTGCTGCCCCTTCTTCGTTCTTCGGCGGAAAGAACTCGAAGCTGTAAACCCGTTCGTATTGTTTCTGAGAATGCATTTCGATTACCCGTTATGCATGAGAAGGCGGCGGGCCCGAGGGCCCACCGCTGTGTGCGTCGATCAGTAACGGTAGTGATCAGGCTTGTACGGGCCTTCCACGTTGAGACCCAGATAGTCGGCCTGTTCCTGTGTCAGGCGGGTCAGGCTCGCGCCGATCTTGGTCAGGTGCAGTCGGGCGACCTTTTCGTCGAGGCGTTTGGGCAGTACGTATACCTTGTTTTCGTAGCTGTCTCTGCGGCTGAACAGCTCGATCTGTGCCATCACCTGATTGGTAAAGGAAGCCGACATCACGAAGCTCGGATGACCCGTGGCGCACCCCAGGTTGACCAGTCGGCCCTTGGCCAGGACGATAATCTTTCTGCCGTTTGGGAAAGTGACATGATCGACCTGTGGCTTGATCTCCTCCCAGCGGTAGCTTTCCAGGGAAGCTATATCGATCTCTGAGTCGAAGTGTCCGATGTTGCATACGATGGCTTCGTTCTTCATGGCCGCCATGTGATCATGGGTGATCACGCGCACGTTGCCGGTGGTGGTGACGAAGATGTCGGCCTGGCTGGCCGCCTGATCCATGCTGACCACGCGGTAACCCTCCATCGCCGCCTGCAGGGCGCAGATCGGATCGATCTCGGTGACCCATACCGTGGCGCCCATGCCGCGAAAGGCCTGGGCACAACCCTTGCCGACATCGCCGTAGCCGAGAACCACACAGATCTTGCCGGCGATCATGACGTCGGTGGCCCGCTTGATGCCATCGATGAGCGACTCGCGACAGCCGTAGAGGTTGTCGAACTTGGATTTGGTCACCGAATCGTTGACGTTCATCGCCGGGAACAGAAGCTCGCCGCTCTGCTGCATCTGGTAGAGCCGGTGCACGCCCGTGGTGGTTTCTTCGGTGACGCCCTGGATGCCCTCGGCCACCTTCTGCCACTTGTCGGGGCTCTGCTCGTGATTGCGCCGCAGAACCTCCAGAATAGCCTTCCATTCCTCGTTGTCGCCGGGCTTGGCTGCCGGCACAGCACCGGCTTTCTCGAATTCAGCGCCCTTGTGCACCAAGAGCGTCGCGTCGCCGCCGTCGTCCAGGATCATGTTAGGCGTTTCCCCGTCGGGCCAGGTGAGCGCCTGCTCGGTGCACCACCAGTATTCGTCGATGGTCTCGCCTTTCCAGGCGAACACGGGTATCCCCCGCGCCGCAATTGCAGCCGCAGCATGGTCCTGCGTCGAAAAGATGTTGCACGAAGCCCACCGCACCCGGGCCCCGAGATCGACCAGAGTTTCGATGAGCACCGCGGTCTGGATGGTCATATGGAGACTTCCGGTGATACGGGCCCCCTTGAGCGGCTGCTGTGCCCTGAACTCCTCGCGCAAGGCCATCAGGCCCGGCATTTCGCTTTCGGCGATTTCGATTTCCTTGCGGCCCCAGTCGGCGAGTTTGATGTCAGCGACCTTGTAGTCGGTCGCGGCGTTCAATACAGCATTCATAAACAGTTCTCCCGTGAAGGCGAGCGCGGTTGTTTTTTGAGCTGGTTTCCCTGAGCCTGACGGGGTTTCCCGCTGCAGCGCCCCTCAGGGAACACAGCATGGCAGATTTTGGCAATCGGCGGACCGCGGGCGGTCCGGCAATGGGCCGTCTGCGGCGTGACCCTCTCGATTGGTAAAAGCGCAGCGGCTTCACGGCCGCGCTGCGGTTCGCTGAGCTACAGACCCGCGCCGGCTCTCAACAGCTCGGCCTTGTCGGTCCGCTCCCAAGGCAGATCGATGTCCTCGCGACCCAGATGGCCGTATGAGGCGGTCTGCTGGTATATGGGTCTCAGCAGGTCCAGCATGGTGATGATACCCCATGGCCTCAGATCGAAATGTTCGCGCACCAGTGCGACAATCCTGCTTTCCTCGATCTTGTTGGTGCCGAAAGTGTGGACGCTGATCGACGTCGGCTCGGCCACGCCGATCGCATAGGAAACCTGTATCTCGCAACGCTCGGCAAGGCCGGCCGCGACGATATTCTTGGCTACGTAGCGCCCCGCGTAGGTCGCGGAGCGATCCACTTTCGAAGGGTCCTTGCCGGAAAAGGCACCGCCGCCGTGCCGAGCCATGCCTCCGTAGGTGTCCACGATGATCTTACGCCCGGTAAGGCCGCAGTCCCCCATCGGGCCACCGATCACGAACTTGCCGGTCGGATTGATGTGAACGTTCTTTCCGGGGCACTTGTCCAGCCATTTGGCAGGCACCACCGGCCTCAGAATGAGCTCGTAAACCGCTTCGTGAATCTGGGTCAGCGATATTTCCGGAGCGTGCTGGGTCGACAGCACCAGCGCCTCGACCGCTACCGGCTGGCCGTCCTCGTAGCGAAAGGTGATCTGGCTCTTCGCGTCGGGACGCAGCCAGGGCAGCTCCCCGTTCTTGCGCACCTCTGCCTGGCGGCGAACCAGACGGTGAGCGTAGGTAATGGGTGCCGGCATCAGGACATCTGTCTCACTGCTGGCGTAGCCAAACATCAGCCCCTGATCTCCGGCGCCCTGTTCCTCGCGCTTGCCGCGGTCGACTCCCTGGCTGATGTCGGGCGACTGCTCGCCTAGCGCATTGAGGACGGCGCAGGTCGCGCCGTCGAAGCCGACTTCGGAGCTGGTGTACCCGATGTCGCAGACGATCTTGCGCACCAGCCTTTCGTATTCAACGTGCGCGGTGGTGGTAATCTCGCCCGCCAGCACCACCATGCCGGTCTTTACCAGTGTCTCGCACGCGACCCGCGCGTGAGGATCCTGCTGAATGATGGCATCCACCACGGCATCCGAGATCTGGTCTGCCATTTTATCGGGGTGGCCTTCGGATACCGACTCCGAAGTAAATAGTGCCGATTCATTCATGCGGGTACCGGTTCCGTGAGATGACTGCCAAAATCAAGACGCCTAGTTTACCGGCAAAACACGGATTTGCGAAATGAAATCTGGTGGTATGATCGCGGGCAGGTGCAAATGTTGTGGAGGAGAGTCATGGTCAGCTTGGAGACACCCGTCTGCGATTTTGGTACGCCAGCTGTGGATTTCGCCCTTCCAGGTGTCGACGGCAAGCTTTGGACGCTGGAAAAATGCCGCGGTGAGAACGGCTTGCTGGTGATGTTTATCTGCAACCATTGCCCTTACGTCAAGGCGATTCGCGATCGTCTGATGCGTGATAGCCGGGAGCTCCTGCAATACGGGATCAGGAGCGTCGCCATCATGTCGAACGATCCGAGCGAATACCCGGAAGACTCGTTCGATAATATGAAGCGCATCGCGGAGCAGGAAGACTTTCCGTTTCCTTATCTCTGGGATGAAACCCAGGAGGTTGCCAAAGCCTACGGCGCCGTCTGTACGCCGGATTTCTTCGGCTACAATGCCAGGCTGGAGCTTCAGTACCGGGGCCGGCTCGACGCGAGCCGAAAACAGGCGGCCCCGCCGGACGCGCGTCGCGAGCTGTTCGAGGCGATGATGCGTATCGCCCAGACTGGCGACGGGCCGCGGAAGCAGACCCCCAGCATGGGCTGCTCTATCAAATGGAAGAGCGAGGCGACATCGGCCTGACGTCGATTAGGTCCATTTATGCATATATAGATTAAGGTGGGCGGCCGAGGCCGAAGCTCGTCAACGATCCGTCGCGCCTCAAAATCAACGGTTGCCGAACGCTGCCAACTGTTGGAGAATGGCGCGCTCGATCCGGCAGGGGCTCTCTTCTTGATACGATTCTGGCCAGGGGTCATAACCTCGTCGGGTCGCGCCGTCAGGTGTGCGTGGCCTCGCTCAGCAGCGCCTGCCAGCACCCAGAGAATTCGTCTGCAATCCCGCCCCCCGGGTGAGATTGTGTTGCTGCCTGTTTAGCGCGGCAGACAGTCGGTTTTGAAAACAGACAGGAGACAGCAATGGCCTCGCGTAGAGAACTTGCGAATGCGGTCCGGGCGCTCAGCATGGACGCCGTTCAGAAAGCCAAGTCCGGTCATCCCGGTGCGCCCATGGGGATGGCGGATATCGCTGAAGTGTTGTGGAACGACCACCTGAAGCATAATCCCGGCAATCCCAAGTGGGCCGATCGCGACCGTTTCGTGCTGTCCAACGGTCACGGCTCGATGCTGCTCTATTCGCTGCTGCACCTGTCGGGATATGACCTGCCCATGGAAGAAATCAGGAATTTCCGGCAGCTGCATTCGAAAACGCCCGGGCATCCGGAATACGGTTATGCGCCGGGTGTCGAGACCACGACCGGGCCGCTTGGGCAGGGTGTCACCAACGCCGTGGGCATGGCGATTGCCGAGAAGGTTTTGGCGGGACAGTTCAATCGCGACGGCCACCACATTGTCGACCATTGCACTTATGTTTTCATGGGTGACGGCTGCATGATGGAGGGCATTTCCCACGAGGCGTGCTCCCTGGCCGGAACTCTGGGGCTGGGCAAGCTCGTCGCGTTCTGGGATGACAACGGCATCTCCATCGACGGTCATGTCGAGGGCTGGTTCACCGACGACACGCCGCGGCGCTTCGAGGCGTACGGCTGGCACGTGGTGCGCGACGTGGATGGGCACGACCCCGAAGCGGTCAACAAAGCGATTCACGAGGCGAAATCGGTCAACGACAAGCCGAGCCTCATCTGCACCAAGACGGTGATTGGCTACGGCGCGCCGAACCTGTGCGGCAGCCACGACTGTCATGGTGCCCCCCTCGGCGAGGACGAGGTCAAGGCGACCCGGGAAAACCTGGAATGGAACCATGCGCCGTTTGAGATTCCGCAGGACATTTACGCGGGTTGGGACGCCAAAGCGAAGGGTGAGACGGCGGAGCAGGCCTGGAAGGAGAAATTTGCCGCTTATCGGAGCGAGTACCCCGAGCTGGCGGCAGAGTTCGAGCGACGAATGGCCGGTGAGTTACCTGCGGACTGGGCGGAGCAGGCGCAGAAGTTCATTGCGACCGTCAGCGAAAAGGCCGAAAGCATCGCCTCGCGCAAGGCTTCGCAGAACGCGCTGAACGGCTACGGGCCGCTGCTGCCGGAATTTCTCGGCGGCTCGGCCGATCTCGCCGGCTCGAACCTGACCATCTGGTCCGGCTCCAAAGCCATCAGCAACACGGTTTCGGACGGCAACTACATCTATTATGGCGTGCGCGAGTTCGGCATGTCCGCGATGATGAACGGCATCGCCCTGCACGGCGGGTTCATCCCCTATGGGGCGACCTTTCTGATGTTTTCGGAGTATGCGCGCAACGCTCTGCGCATGGCCGCTTTGATGAAAGTGCCGACCATCTTCGTCTATACGCACGACTCCGTCGGGCTGGGCGAAGACGGACCCACCCACCAGCCGATCGAGCAGACCGCCACCTTGCGGATGATGCCGAACATGTCGGTGTGGCGGCCCTGTGATGCCGTTGAATCCGCGGTCGCGTGGAAGGCGGCCATCGAGCGCAAGACCGGGCCGTCGTCACTGATCTTCTCGCGTCAGAGCCTTGCCCATCAAAGCCGAGATCCAGAACAGCTGGCGAATATCGAGCGCGGTGGGTACATCCTCAGGGACTGCGTCGGTACGCCCGACGCCATTATCATCGCTACCGGCTCCGAGGTCGCACTCGCGGTGGCTGCAGCCGAGCAGCTCGAAGGCAGGAAGAAAGTGCGCGTCGTCTCCATGCCGTCGACGGACGTGTTCGACGCGCAGGATGACAGCTATCGCGAATCGGTGCTTCCCTCGGCCGTCACCGCGCGCGTCGCGGTCGAAGCCGGTGTGACTGATTATTGGCTCAAGTATGTGGGTCTCAACGGCAAAGTGGTCGGTATCAACCGCTTCGGTGAATCCGCGCCCGCCGGAGAGCTTTTCAAGTACTTCGGCTTCACCGCGGAGAACGTGGCTGCGGCTGTCGACGCGGCGGTTTAGGCGATCGCAGGCAGGCGGATTTTTTCTCAGTTCATAGCAAGGGCATCAGTGAGAGGTAAACATGGCAATTAAAGTCGGTATCAATGGGTTTGGCCGTATCGGTCGCATGGCATTCCGGGCAATTTCCAAGGAGTTCAAGGATATCGAGGTCGTCGGCATCAACGACTTGCTGGAGCCGGAGTACCTGGCCTACATGCTGCAGTACGACTCGGTCCACGGGAATTTTGACGGTGATATCGCCGTTGAAGGCAACAACCTGGTCGTCAACGGAAACAAGATCCGTCTGACTGCCGAGCGCGATCCTGCCAACCTCAAGTGGGGCGATATCGGTGCGGAGCTGGTGATCGAGTGTACCGGTTTCTTCCTCACTGAGGAGACCTGCAAGAAGCACATCGAGGCGGGGGCCAAGCAGGTTGTTCAGAGTGCGCCGTCCAAGGACGCCACGCCGATGTTCGTCTACGGCGTCAACCACAACAGCTACGACGGCCAGCCCATCATATCCGCCGCATCCTGCACCACCAACTGCCTGGCGCCCGTCGCCAAGGTGCTGCACGACAACTGGGGCATCAAGCGCGGACTGATGACGACGGTGCACGCGGCCACGGCCACCCAGAAGACGGTTGACGGTCCCTCCCAGAAGGACTGGCGCGGCGGCCGCGGCATTCTGGAGAACATCATTCCCTCCTCTACGGGCGCAGCGAAAGCTGTGGGCAAGGTGCTGCCCGACCTGAACGGCAAGCTGACGGGCATGGCCTTTCGCGTCCCGACGTCGGATGTGTCTGTCGTCGATCTGACCGTGGAGCTGAACAAGGACGCAAAGTACGACGACATCTGCGCCGCCATGAAAGCGGCCTCGCAATCGGGCGATCTCAAGGGGGTGCTGGAGTACACCGAAGACAAGGTGGTTTCCACCGATTTCCGCGGTCGGTCGACTCCGTCCATCTTTGATGCGGGGGCCGGTATTGCCCTGGACGGCACCTTCATCAAGGTTGTTGCCTGGTATGACAACGAGTACGGCTATACCTGCAATATGCTCCGCATGGTCGAGCATGTTTCCAAGTAAGTAGCCGGAGGCAGGCAGGGCGGGCCCATGGGCCGCGAGCTCAACGGCGCCCGCCCGGCCTCATTGGCCGGCAATCACAGAGGCTTTTGGTAAGCGCGAGGGTTACCAAAAGTCTTTGAACGTTAATGGAGTATCGACCATGTCTTTCATCAAGCTCACCGATCTCGATCTGGCCGGCAAGCGCGTTCTGATCCGCGCTGACCTCAACGTGCCCGTCAAGGACGGAAAGGTCACTTCCGACGCGCGCATCAGCGCCTCTATGCCAACCATCGAGCACTGCGTGAAGTCCGGGTCGGCCGTGATGGTGATGTCGCACCGGGGACGTCCGGAAGAGGGGGTCGTGGACGAGGAAAACTCCATGCAGCCGATCGCCGATGACATGTCCGCCAAGCTGGGCAAGACTGTGCGGCTGGTGAAGGAGTACCTCGACGAAGCGCCCGAGGTCGCGAGCGGCGAGGTGGTGTTGCTGGAGAACGTACGCTTCAACCCTGGAGAAAAGAAGGACGACGAAGCGCTGGCCAGGAAATATGCCGGTCTTTGCGACGTGTTCGTCATGGACGCTTTCGGTACCGCGCACCGGGCGCAGGCCTCCACCCACGGCGTCGGCAAGTTTGCGCCGGTGGCGTGCGCGGGCCTGTTGCTTGCCGAGGAGCTCGATGCACTGAACAAGGCGCTCGCCGAGCCCGCCCGGCCGATGGTCGCGATCGTGGGTGGATCGAAGGTTTCGACCAAGCTGACGGTGCTCGAAGCCCTGGCCGAAAAGGTCGATCAGCTGGTCGTTGGCGGCGGTATCGCCAATACTTTCCTGAAGGCCACCGGAAAGAATGTCGGCAAGTCCCTGTGCGAGGATGAGCTTGTGGATACGGCGAAGAGTCTCATCGACAAGATGTCCGGGCGTGGGGCCAGCATACCGATTGCGGTCGATGTCGTCTGCGGCAAGAAATTCGATGAGAACGAGCCGGCCGTGGTCAAGGACGCCGACGCAGTCGAAGACGACGATATGATCTTCGACATCGGTCCGAAATCGGCGCAGGAGTTGGCGGACATCATCGGCAAGGCCGGCACCATCGTCTGGAACGGCCCGGTGGGTGTGTTCGAATTCGATCAGTTCGGCGAGGGCACCAAGACCGTCTCCATGGCGATCGCCAATGCGCCGGGATTCAGTCTGGCGGGTGGTGGGGACACCATCGCGGCGATCCAGAAATACGGTATCTACGACAGGATTTCCTACATCTCCACCGCGGGCGGCGCCTTCCTCGAATTCCTCGAAGGCAAGACATTGCCGGCCGTCGCGATGCTGGAAGAGCGCGCCAAGTAGCAAAACCGCTCGAACGGTCGCAGCTACCATGGCCATGGGAACTGCGGGGATACGGCGACCGGGTGTCTCCGGTCCGGCCCCGCAGGTCCGTGGCCTTTTTGATGGATAAACGCAGCTGACTATGCAGCGAAGAACCAAGATCGTCGCGACGCTGGGACCGTCTACCGATGACCCCAAGGTGCTGGACGACATGATTCAGGCCGGTGTGGACGTGGTCCGCGTCAATTTCTCCCACGGCACGCACGAAGAGCATTTTCGCCGGGCAGAGCAGGTGCGAAACCGGGCGCGGGCGCACGGCCGCCAGGTGGGCGTATTTGCGGATCTGCAGGGACCCAAGATTCGTATCGAGCGGTTCCAGCAGGGCAGGGTGCGACTCACCGAGGGTGCGCGGTTTATTCTCGATGCGGCTCTGGGCGCCGATGCGGGCACCGAAGAGCGCATCGGAATTTCCTACAAGGCGCTGGTCGACGACGTGGGGCGCGGCGATACCCTGCTCCTCGATGACGGCGCTGTGGTTCTGTGGGTAGAGGAGGTCAAGGGGTCGGAAATCGAAACCCGTGTGGTGGTGGGTGGCGAGCTGTCTAATAACAAAGGCATCAATCGTCAGGGGGGAGGTCTGTCGGCGCAGGCGATCACCGATAAGGACCGCGCGGACATCAAGGCAGCGGCGCAGATGCAGGCCGACTATGTTGCAGTTTCATTTCCACGCAGCGCGGCAGACATCCAGGAGGCACGCTCGCTGTTGCGCCAGGCCGGCGGCCACGGCGGCATCGTCGCCAAGATCGAGCGCGCCGAGGCCCTGGAGGCGGTTGAAGAGATCATGCAGGCCACGGACGTGGTGATGATTGCGCGCGGGGACCTGGGTGTGGAGATCGGCGACGCCGAGCTTCCGGCGGTGCAAAAGCGCATCATTCACATCGCCCGGACTATGGATCGGGTGGTGATCACGGCGACGCAGATGATGCAGTCCATGATCGAGAACCCCATCCCCACACGAGCTGAGGTTTTCGATGTCGCCAATGCCGTTATCGACGGCACGGATGCGGTGATGCTGTCGGCGGAAACCGCGGCCGGCAGGCACGTGGCCAAGGTGATCGAGGCCATGGATCGCATCTGTCGGGGCGCAGAGCGGCAGCGCGTTGAGGTGGCGTTCGAACGGCGCACGGGAGTGCAGTTCAACCGGATCGATGAAGCGATCGCCAAGGCGGCCATGTACACGGCCAACCACACGGGCGTTAAGGCAATTGCGACGCTCACTGAGTCCGGCGCAACCCCCCTGTGGATGTCGCGTATCAGCTCGGGCATCCCCATCTATGCCTTGACGCGCCATGTGGAGACGCGTAGAAAGGTAACCCTTTATCGCGGCGTATACCCCGTCAGTTTTGATGTCACCACCACCGATCATCGGCAGGTGAACCGCGAAGCCATCGACGAGTTGATGCGCCGCGGGGCGGTCCGAGATGGCGATCTGGTCATTATCACCAAGGGTGATTTAATGGGGGTTCATGGGGGCACCAACGCCATGAAGATCATCCGCGTCGGTGAGCACGTTATCAACGTCGATTGACAGCTTGACTACAGCGGATCCACAAATCGTCAAAGTTTATCTACTGGAAACTCCGAGGAGTACACAATGGCCTTGATATCCATGCGTCAATTGCTCGATTACGCCGCCGAAAATGATTTCGGTATGCCCGCGTTCAACGTCAATAACATGGAGCAGGTGCACGCTATCATGCAGGCGGCGGCCGAAACCGACAGCCCGGTTATCATGCAGGGCTCGGCGGGTGCGCGCTCTTATGCGGGCGAGCCGTTCCTGCGGCACCTGATTTCGGCCGCTGTGGAAATGTACCCGCACATTCCGGTTGTCATGCATCAGGATCACGGGGCTGAGCCCGGTGTGTGTCTGCGCTCCATTCAGTCCGGCTTTACCTCGGTGATGATGGACGGCTCGCTGATGTCGGACATGAAGACGCCGGCGACCTATGAGTACAACGTCGATGTGACGCGTCGCGTGGTGGAGATGGCGCACGCCGGAGGCGTCTCCGTCGAGGGCGAGCTGGGCTGTCTGGGCTCGCTGGAGACCGGCGAGGCGGGCGAGGAGGACGGCAGCGGTGCTGAGGGCAAGCTGACCATGGACCAGCTGCTGACCGACCCGGAAGAGGCGGCCAATTTCGTCAAGGATACCGGGGTCGACGCTCTCGCGATCGCGATCGGAACCAGCCACGGCGCCTACAAGTTCACCCGCCCGCCAACCGGCGACATCCTGGCGATCGACCGCATCAAGGAAATCCATGCCCGCATTCCGAACACTCACCTGGTCATGCATGGATCCTCGTCGGTGCCACAGGACTGGCTGCAGATCATCAATGAATACGGCGGGGATATGGGCGAAACCTACGGCGTGCCCGTTGAAGAGATCCAGGAAGGTATCAAGCACGGCGTGCGCAAGGTGAACATCGACACCGACCTGCGCATGGCATCGACCGGGGCCATTCGCAAGTTCATGCATGAGAACAAGTCGAACTTCGATCCGCGCAAGTTCCTCAAGGCGTCAACGGCGGCCATGAAAGACATCTGCAAGGCGCGCTACGAAGCCTTCGGCTGTGCCGGCCATGCCTCCAAGATCAAGCCGATGAGCCTGGAGAGCATGTATCAGCGTTACGCATCGGGTGAGCTCGAGCAGCGGGTGCAGTAGCGCCTGCTCGCGTCGTGCAGGAAAAGCGGCCCCAGCGGCCGCTTTTTTTCTGCCCACCCTGTAGCCGCGCGCGCGGCGTCCCCATGGCAAGAAAAGCCCGGACGCGCGGGCTCAGAGTCGGAAAGGATCGTCCATCGCGGCAGCCTGTTCGCGCAGCGTCAGGATGTGATCCTCCCAGTAACGCGGTGAATCGAACCAGGGAAAGGCGCGCGGGAAGGCCGGATCGCCCCATCGGCCAGCAATCCAGGCTGAGTAGCGCATGATCCGCAGGGTGCGCAGGGCTTCGATGAGTATGACGCTGGAAAAGTCAAAGTCGAAGAAAGTCTGGTAGCCTTCCAGCAGCTCTTCGAGCTGGACTCGCATCTCCTCGCGTTGCCCCGACAGCAGCATCCACAGATCCTGAATCGGCGGGCCCGTGCAGCTGTCGTCCAGATCGACGAAATGCGGACCGCTGTCGGTCCACAGAATATTGCCGGGGTGGCAGTCTCCGTGCAGGCGAATACGGCTCACGTGGCCTGCCGCCTCGAACAGCACACGGATCCGCCGGAGCAGATCGTCCGTGAGAGTGGCATAGGCGTCGATCAGGTAGGGAGGCAGCAGGTTACCATCGAGAATGAAACGGCGCGGCCGTTCTCCCAGTGTCTCGATGTCCAGCCGGGACCGGTGCTGGAAGCGACCGGCCGCGCCCACCGCGTGTATACGCCCCAGCAGACGGCCCATGTGGTTGCGCCGCTGCCTGCTGTCGAGCTCCACCCAGCGACCCCCGCAGCGCGGATAGACCGCAAACAGGAACTCCCCATACTCGTGGAGCGTGACGCCGTCCGGGTCCGCCAGGGGCGCGACCACCGGGATCTCGTGAGTGGCGAGTTCGCCGGCAAAGCCATGCTCCTCCAGGATAGCGCGGCGCGACCAGCGGCCCGGCCGATAGAACTTTGCGATTACCGGGGCGCCGTCTTCGACGCCCACCTGATAAACACGATTTTCATAGCTGTTCAGCGCCAGCAGACGGCCGTCACACGCCAGGCCCCGCGACTCCAGGGCGTGGAGGATGGCTTCGGGTGTCAGCCGCTCGTAGGGGTGCAGGGAGTTGGTTTCTTCCATGGCCCGATGATAGCCGATTCGCGGGTCGCAAAGGCGCCGGCGGCCGCAGTGGCGGGTCGGGTCGCGAGCTCGGCCCGGCACCGATCCCTGCGCCCGACGGTCGCTCAGCGGAGGTCCACCATCACCGAGCGTCTCGCCGGGCGATTGACGCATACTGCCGGTGGGCGTAGTCTCATGCGGCGAAAATGCGGGCTGCGGTTGCAATCAGGGTTTCTCCGCGACCATGGTTCCCATGGACCGTGCGCGGATCCGTCTAACCGCACAGCGATGGCGGTACAAGCGTTTTTGCAGCAAGAAAAAAAACACCACCAAAAACACCACCAGAGGTATTGAGATGCCGGGGACACGGTTTAGTGTAGAAATCCGGCCCATCC
>JASFKW010000024.1:0-35445 GCA_050118435.1 Gammaproteobacteria bacterium
CGGCCCCTGATCGCCGATCCCAAGGAGGTGCGCAGGCAGCGGGCCGCGCAGGGCAAAGCGATGAAGAAAGGCGGCGGGCGGGCGTCCGGTCAGTAGACCGGGGGCACTTGCGGGGCGGGCGCGCCGGTTTCCCGGTTGGTGGTCGTGGGCGTGGCGCCGTATTCGTCGCCGGCACCGAAGCCGAACCAGCGCCACAGCCGTGTGAGCACTCCCGGGTCTTCGATTTCCTGCGGGGGGACGTTCACGGTCACCTGGCGCGGCGATTCGCTCGCCTCACCCGCAGGCTGGGGCAGCACGCTGCCGTCGATCCGCACCAGGCTGTCGCCCTCGAAAAACAGGCTGAGGCGCTGTTTGTCCGCCTGCTCCTCGCCGTCGCTGCCGGGCTTGTACTGGTAGTAGTAATCCCAGCGATCCGCGTGAAAGGGATCGACCAGCAGGGGCGTGCCGAGCACAAACTGCACCTGGCGCTTGTTCATGCCCAGCCTGAGCTGGCTCACGGCTTCCTGCGAAATCACGTTGCCCTGCTGAATCTCGATCCGGTACACCCAGGGCAGGCGGTTCACGACCGGATCGCCCGAGCAGGCGGCCTGGAAAAGGGTTGCAATGGCAACGACAGGGATGAGAAGCTTTCGCATTGAGCGGGGCGTCCGACTTGCCTCTGGCAGGGGCGCATGATATCGGAAACGGTCGGTATTGAACACGGCCGACGGGAACGGGACGGTGGAGACAAACGATCTACGCAAGGCGGGTCTGAAGGTCACGTTGCCGAGGATGAAGATACTGGAAATCCTCGAAACCAACGAGACCCGGCACATGAGCGCAGAGGATGTCTACAAGGTGCTGCTGGATGCCGAGGAGGACATCGGGTTGGCCACGGTGTACCGGGTGCTGACGCAGTTCGAGGCCGCGGGCCTCGTGACGCGGCACCACTTCGAGGGCGGACATTCGGTGTTCGAGCTCAACGAAGGACACCACCACGACCACATCGTCTGCGTGCAGTGCGGCAAGGTGGTGGAGTTTCTCGATCAGACCATCGAGAAGATTCAGGAACAGGTCGCCAGACGCGAGGGCTTCAAGATCCGCGACCATTCGCTCATCATTTACGGTGACTGCGAACGGAAGAACTGCCCCAATCTGAAAGGCTGATGCTCTGCCTCTCGGCGGCTCAGCCCCGGCGCCTGCCGCCGCGTTTCTTGTTCATTGTCGCCTCCCCGCTCTCCACAGTCTGTCCGAGCATTTCGGCGGCGTGCTGCCGTGTCGAGTCAGTGATCTTCCGACCGCCGAGCATGCGGGCGATCTCTTCGACCCGTTCTTCCTGCGTCAGCGCCCGGACGCGGGTGCGGGTGGTTTCCTCCCCGGTCAGCTTGGTGATCTGAAGCTGCCGGTGCGCCTGGCAGGCGACCTGGGGCAGGTGGGTGACGCAGAGGACCTGGTGGTGACCCGCCAGGGCGCGGAGCTGCCGGCCCACGGCTTCGGCCACCGCGCCTCCGACACCACTGTCGACCTCGTCGAAAATCAGCGTGGGAATCGCCGTGTCGGCTGCAGCGGCCACCTGGATGGCGAGACTGATGCGCGACAACTCGCCGCCCGAGGCGACCCTGGCCAGCGGTCTGAGCGGCTGGCCCGGGTTGGCGCTGACCAGGAACTCGATGCTGTCGGTCCCCTGCGCCGGCAGGTTGTCGCCCGGCGTTGAGCTGACCTCGACGCGGAAGCGCCCGCCGGTCATGCCCAGCGACTGCATCCCCTCGGTGACCTGCGCGGACAGCGCCGTGGCTGCTTTGACGCGACGGCGGTGCAGCTCGTCGGCGACGTCGCGGTAGCGCGCCGCCAGCGCCCGGCGCTGCGCCTCCAGCGCTTCGATCTGCTCGTCGGCCTGTTCCAGCCGCTGCAGCTGGTCGCCCAGCCGCTGGTGGAACTGGGGCAGCGTCTCGGGTTCGACGCGGTGCTTGCGCGCCACCCGGTGCAGTGCATCGAGGCGCTGCTCCAGCCAGACCAGGCGCTCGGGATCGAGCTCCAGGCGCTCCCGGTAGCCTCTGAGCTGATCGACGCCTTCCTCGAGCTGGATGAGTGCGGTGCTGATGAGCTCGCTGGCTTCCTCGAGGCCGGCGTCGATGCCGGTGAGCGGCTCCAGCTCGACCAGCGCGCGGCTGATCAGCGACTGGGCGCTTCGATCATCGTCGTACAGGTGGGCGAGGTGCCTGCCGCAGGTGTCCATCAGCTGTCCGGCGTTGGCCAGCCGGGCATCCTCTGCGTGCAGCCGTTTGGCCTCGCCGGGTTCGGGCGCGAGCTCGTCGAGCTCCTGGAGCTGGAATCTCAGGAGCTCGAGGCGCGATTCGCGATCCTGGCCACCGCCCACGAGGGCCTCGATCTGCTGGCCGGCCTGCTTCCATTTGTCGCGCAGGGCAGCGAGCTCATCGAGCAGCGGCTGATGTCCGCCGTGACTGTCGAGCAGCGCGCGCTGCAGATCGCGTTTCATCAGCGACTGGTGCTCGTGCTGGCCGTGGATGTCGACCAGCCGCTCCCCGAGCTCGCGCAACGACTGGACCGGCACCGGCGACCCGTTGATGTAGGCGCGCGAGCGCCCCTCGCTGGCGACCACGCGCCGCAGCTGGCATTCCCCGCCGAGGTCCAGCGACTGCTCCGCCAGCCAGGCGCGTGCCGCCGCCAGCGCCGAGAGGTCGAAGCCGGCGCTGATCTCGGCGCGCTCGGCGCCGTGGCGCACCGAAGCGGCGTCGGCCCGGTCGCCCAGCAGCAGACCCAGGGCGTCCAGCAGGATGGATTTACCCGCCCCCGTCTCGCCGGTCAGGGCCGTCATGCCCGGGCGCAGGTCGATCTCGAGCGCGTCGATAATGGCAAAATCGCGTATGTGGAGTGACAGCAGCATGATTACGTCCCTGTTGGCTCATCTGATTCAGCTGCGCAAAAGGCGGCCTGGCGCATGGCCACGGAACACACGGAAAACACGAAAACTTTATTTAAGCGGCGCTGATCCATGTGGCATTCAGAGGAACCTTAGGGCGTTTTCCGTGCCTTCCGTGGCCAAGATTTGTTGTCCGCTAGGGCTGCTCCGCCCAGCGCAGCTTCCTGCGCATCACGTCGAAGTGATCGTGATGCTCCGGATGGATCAGCCGCAGAGCGTGCTCCTTACGCCGGATGCGCACCACATCCCCGCCGAGCAGGGCGAAATTCAGCTGCCCGTCGCAGGTGATCTGCGACTGGCTGTGATCCTCCCCGTGGACGAGGATCTCGATGGTCACGTGGTCGCTCACCACGATGGGGCGATTGCTCAGCGTGTGGGGGCAGATGGGCACCAGCACCAGGGCCTCCAGCGCCGGGTCGAGGATCGGACCTCCGCCCGACAGCGCGTAGGCGGTGGAACCGGTCGGCGTGGATACGATCAGGCCGTCGGCGCGCAGCGAATACAGAAAACGCCCGTCGATGGTGGTGTCCAGCTCGATCATGCGGGCGATGTCCCACTTGTGCACCACGACGTCGTTGAGCGCGTCGTTTTCGCTGACGGTGTTGCCGTGGCGGCGGACGGTCGCGTGCAGCAGCGAGCGACTTTCCTCGCCGTAGCGGCCGCCCAGGATTTCGTCCAGACGGTGGTGCATGTTGGCCGGTGACACGTCGGCCAGAAAACCCATCCGACCCAGATTGATGCCGAGCATCGGCACGTCGGCCTCGGCCAGGCTACGTCCGGCATTGAGCATGGTGCCGTCGCCGCCCACCACGATGGCCAGATCGCACCGCTCGGCCAGCTGGTCCCGGCTGACGATGGTTTCGCCCGGCTCGCGGAAGTAGTCGGCGGCGCTTTCGTCGAGCAGGACCTCGAGTCCGCGTTTGCGCAGGTCCGCCAGCAGCTTGGCCAGCGTATCCGCGACAGCGGGATCCTGGTGCTTGGAGATCAGGCCGATGGTCTGGAATGGTTTGCCCATGCGGGATCCATCCTAGCCGTTCGGGGCCGCGGCGCCAACTCGATTCTGCCCCCGGTCCGGATGCGGGCTACTTCCGTTAGCACTCGAAGCCAAGGAGTGCTAAAGTCTCGGCCGGAAAGGCGGTATCGAATATCCAGGTCTGTTGTGCCCGAGCTGACGGAACGTGCCCAGTTTTTGCTGAAAGCGCTCACGGAACGCTACATCCGTGACGGTCAACCCGTCGGCTCACGTACGCTGGCGCGCGACGCCGGTATGCACCTGAGCCCGGCCACCATCCGCAACGTGATCGCCGATCTGGAGGAGCTGGGCCTGGTCCGGTCGCCGCACACTTCGGCGGGGCGCGTGCCTACCGTACAGGGCTACCGGGTGTTCGTGGACACACTGCTGTCGGTCAAGCCGATCGACGACAGCGTGATGAACGAGCTGAGACTGAGCGTCGAGACAGACACCGAACCCAAGGAGCTGGTGGCGATGGTCTCCAGCCTGCTTTCGGATGTCACGCAGCTGGCGGGGATCGTGACCCTGCCGCGGCGCCGGCACGCGTCCCTCCAGCGGGTCGAGTTTCTGCCCCTGTCCGAAAAGCGGGTGCTTGCCGTCCTGGTGATCAGTGACAAGGAGGTGCGTAACTGCATTCTGCACACAGAGCAGACCTATACGGCGGCCGAGCTGCAGCAATACTCCAACTTCCTGAATGCGCAGTTTGCGGGTCGGAAGATCGAGGCGGTGCGCCGGCGGCTGGTGGCCGAGCTCCGGGAGACCCGCGAGACGCTCGATCGTATGATGGCCACCGCCCTGGCCATGGCGGATAAGGTCCTGAGCCAGGCGGAGCAGGGCAGCGATTATGTGCTGGCCGGACAGACCAATCTGATGGAGTTTCAGGAGCTGTGTAACGTGGCGACCCTGCGTCACCTGTTTGAGGCCTTCAACGAGAAACGCCAGATTCTGCACCTGCTCGACCAGTGCGTGGAAAACGAGGGTGTGCAGATTTTCATCGGGGAGGAATCGGGCTATCAGATGCTGGATGAGTGCAGCCTGGTCACCGCGCCTTATTCCGTGGATGGACAGGTGCTCGGCGTGCTGGGCGTCATCGGCCCCACGCGCATGGCCTACGAGCGCGTGATCCCCATCGTCGATGCGACGGCCCGGATCCTGGGTGCTTCCTTGAATACCCGCAACAAGGCCCCATATTGACAGGTCAGCACCAGTCCGGGAGCCGGAAACAAGTTAGTTAATGCATTAGCTTAATCATCTAACAGATTGTTAAATGAAGAGGTAACTGATGGCGAAAGAGGACAAGGCGACGCCTCCGGAAGAGCTTGACTCAGTCGAGGAGACGCAGGCCGCGCAGGAGGAAGCCAGCGGCGAGGAAGCGTCGGAAACAGCGGCGTCGGAAGCCGCGGAAACGGCCGAGGCGGAAGGGGCGGCTGGAGACGAGATCCAGGATCTGCACGCGCTTCTGACCGACGCGCGCAACCGGGCCGACGTCAACTGGGATCAGTGTCTGCGTCTGCAGGCCGAGCTGGAAAACCTTCGCAAGCGCAGCGAGCGCGATCTGGCCAATGCGCACAAGTTCGCACTGGAGAAGTTCGCCGCGCAGCTGCTGCCGGTCAAGGACAGCCTGGAGATGGGCGTGGCGGCGGCGCAGGAAGAATCGGCCGATGTGGCGCAGCTGCGCGAGGGCGGCGAGCTGACGCTGAAAATGCTGACCTCGGTGCTCGAAAAATTTAATATAAATGAAATCAATCCATTGAACGAGCCATTTAATCCTGAATATCACGAAGCCATGTCGACCCAGGAGCGGACCGATGTGGAGCCGAACACCGTGGTGACGGTGGTGCAGAAGGGGTACTCGCTGAACGACCGCCTCATCCGGCCGGCCATGGTGATCGTGTCCCGGGCGGCCGCGCAGCCCGCCGGCGGCCAGATAAACGAACAGGCTTGAAAATCAGATGTCTGCCCCCACCTAGGAAGCAACCGGGCATTCAAACACGGAATCTTGGAGATAGACAGACATGGGTAAGATTATCGGAATCGACCTCGGCACCACCAACTCCTGCGTCGCGATCATGGAGGGCGGTAAGCCACGGGTTATCGAAAACAGCGAAGGCGACCGTACCACGCCCTCGATTGTGGCGTTTACCGAGGGCGACGAGGTGCTGGTCGGCCAGGCGGCCAAGCGCCAGGCGGTGACCAACCCGGCGAATACCCTGTTCGCGATCAAGCGGCTGATCGGCCGGCGTTATCAGGATGCCGAGGTGCAGAAGGACATCGGTCTGGTGCCTTACAAGATCGTCAAGGCGGACAATGGCGATGCCTGGGTGGAGGCCCGTGGCAAGCGGATGGCGCCGCCGGAGGTCTCCGCCCGTGTGCTGCAGAAAATGAAGAAGACCGCGGAAGACTACCTCGGCGAAAAAATCACCGACGCGGTCATCACGGTGCCGGCCTACTTCAACGATTCACAGCGCCAGGCCACCAAGGACGCCGGCAAGATCGCCGGCCTCAACGTCAAGCGCATTATCAACGAGCCGACGGCCGCGGCGCTGGCCTATGGCATGGACAAGAAGCGCGGCGACACCAAGGTTGCCGTGTACGATCTTGGCGGCGGCACCTTCGACATCTCCATCATCGAGATTGCCGATGTGGACGGCGAGCACCAGTTCGAGGTGCTGTCGACCAATGGCGACACCTTCCTGGGCGGCGAGGACTTCGACAAGCGTCTGATCGATTATCTCGCCGATGAATTCAAGAAAGACCAGGGCATCGATCTGCGCGGTGACCCGCTGGCCATGCAGCGCCTGAAAGAGGCCGCCGAAAAGGCGAAGATCGAGCTGTCCTCCAGCCAGCAGACCGACGTCAATCTGCCCTACATCACGGCCGACGCCGCGGGGCCGAAGCATCTGAACATCAAGATCACCCGCGCCAAGCTCGAGTCGCTGGTCGAGGATCTGATCGCTCGCACCATCGAGCCGTGCAAAATTGCGCTGAAGGACGCCGGCATGTCGGTGGGTGACATCAACGATGTCATCCTGGTCGGCGGTCAGACGCGCACGCCCAAGGTGCAGCAGGCCGTGCAGGACTTCTTCGGCAAGGAGCCGCGCAAGGACGTCAATCCCGACGAAGCCGTGGCCATCGGCGCGGCGATCCAGGGTGGCGTGCTCGGCGGCGAGGTGAAAGACGTGCTGCTGCTCGATGTTACGCCGCTGTCGCTGGGCATCGAGACCCTCGGTGGTGTCATGACCAAGCTTATCGAGAAGAACACCACCATTCCGACCAAGGCAACCCAGGTGTTTTCGACGGCCGACGACAGCCAGACCGCGGTGACCGTCCACGTACTGCAGGGCGAGCGCGAAGTCGCCAGTGGCAATAAGTCGCTGGGCCGTTTCGACCTGACCGACATCCCGCCGGCCCCGCGGGGCGTGCCGCAGATCGAGGTGACCTTCGACATCGACGCCAACGGCATCCTCAACGTGTCGGCGAAGGACAAGGGTACCGGCAAGGAGCAGAACATCGTCATCAAGGCTTCCAGTGGTCTGTCCGACGATGAAGTGGAACAGATGGTCAAGGATGCCGAGGCGCACGCCGACGAGGACCGCAAGTTCCACGAGCTGGCCGACGCGCGCAATGCCGCCGACAACATGATTCACGCGACCGAGAAATCACTCAAGGAGCTGGGTGAGGACAAGGTCAGCGCGGACGAGAAGCAGGCCATCGATAAGGCGATCGAAGAACTGAAGTCGGCGATGAAAGGCGATGACAAGGAGGCTATCGAGACCAAGACCCAGGCGCTCGCCGAGCAGTCCGGCAAGCTAGCCGAGAAGCTCTACGCCCAGAAGGGCGCGGAGGGGGCGCCCGAGGCGGAGGCCGGTGCCGAGACGGCGGAAGCCAAGAGCGGCAGCGGGGATGATGTGGTCGATGCCGAGTTCGAAGAGGTCAAGGACGACAAGAAGTAAGCGCGCAGGCCAGGCGCGCTGAGACAGGGGTCCGGAGTCGGCCGCGGGGCTGGCTCCGGGCTTTTGCCGTTGTTCTACTCAGATCGGTGAAAGCTTTCTTAACCGCAAAGGCGCGCGAAGGCGCACCAAGGAAACCCTTGTGAAGGAGTTGGCACCTGGGTGCTGCCGCGTTTTTTTGGTTAGAATAGGCGGTTGAAGTCTCAATCAGGTGAGCGCCTGGCGTTGTCTGGGCGGTGGGCTGGAGCGGATTCAGCCTTTTTGTGTCTTTGTTGAGTCCAGCCTTCGTGGTTTTCGGGTTTTAGATAGACATGGCGAAACAGGATTACTATGAGGTTCTCGGCGTTTCCAGAAATGCCAGCGACGCTGAGATAAAGAAAGCCTACCGGCGCGCTGCGCAGAAGTTCCACCCGGACCGCAACCCCGACGACACCGCGTCGGAAGAGAGTTTCAAGAAGGCCAAGGAAGCCTACGAGGTTCTGAGCGACGCCCAGAAGCGCGCCGCTTACGATCAGTTCGGTCACGCCGGCGTCGACCCCGGCATGGGGGGTGGGCCCGGCGGCGGCTTCGGCCGCGGCGCCACCTTCAGCGATATCTTCGGCGACGTGTTCGGCGATATCTTCGGAGGTGGGCGGGCTGGCGGTCAGCGCGTCTACCGCGGTGCGGATCTGCGCTATAACCTGGAGCTGTCGCTGGAGGACGCGGTACGCGGCACCACCGTCAAGATACGGGTGCCCACTTATACCACCTGTAGCACGTGCAACGGTAGCGGCGCCCGAAAGGGTACCCAGCCTTCGACCTGCACCACCTGCGGTGGCCACGGTCAGGTGCGCATGCAGCAGGGCTTCTTCTCGGTGCAGCAGACCTGCCCGCGCTGTAATGGAACCGGGACCATCATTGCAGATCCCTGCACGGACTGTCACGGCTTGGGTCGCGTCAAAGAGCAGAAGACCCTCTCGGTCAAGGTGCCCCCGGGTGTCGATACCGGCGACCGTATCCGTCTGGCCAACGAGGGTGAAGCGGGCGAGAACGGCGGCCCTCCCGGCGATCTGTACGTGCAGATCCAGGTCAAGGAACACCCCATCTTCAAGCGCGATGATGCCCACCTCTATTGTGAGGTGCCGATCAGCTTCGGCACCGCGGCGCTCGGGGGTGAGCTCGAGGTGCCGACCCTGGACGGTCGGGTGAGCCTGAAGATCCCCCCGGAGACCCAGACCGGAAGGCTGTTTCGGCTGCGTGGCAAGGGCGTCAAACCGGTTCGCGGCGGTGGGGTCGGTGACCTGCTCTGCCGCGTCGTGGTCGAGACCCCGGTCAAGCTCAACAGTAAGCAGAAGGAGCTGTTGCGCGAGCTGGATGCGACCATGAAAGACAATCATCGCCACAGCCCGCAGGCCCACTCCTGGCTGGACGGAGTGAAGCATTTCTTCGACAGCATGAAATTCTAGGCGCCTGTCCGTTTGGTCGGCTGACTTTCCCAGCGGTTTTCGAAGAGGCTTTTCATGACACGTGTTGCCATTCCCGGTGCTGCCGGACGCATGGGCCGTCATCTGATTGAGGCCTGTCAGCGGGCCGAGGGCCTGAGACTCGGCGTGGCGACCGAGCGCCCCGGCCACGAGCTGATCGGCAGCGACGCGGGTGTCGTCGCAGGCGTCGGTGAGCTCGGCGTCGCCATCGGCGAGGAGCTGGAGCGCGAGGTCGGGTCCTTCGACGTGCTGATCGATTTCACCGTGCCGGTGGCCGCGCTGGCGCACCTCGACGCGTGCCGCCGCCACGCCAAGCGTATGGTGATCGGCACAACCGGATTCAGCGATGCGCAGAAACAGCAGATCGCCGCAGCGGCCGAAGAAATACCCGTCGTATTCGCACCCAATATGAGCGTGGGCGTCAATCTCTGTCTCCGGCTGCTCGACACGGCGGCGCAGGTGCTGGGAGACGAGGTCGACATCGAGGTGATCGAGGCCCATCACCGCCACAAGGTGGACGCGCCCTCCGGTACGGCGCTGCGGATGGGAGAGGTCGTGGCAGCAGCGCTGGGTCGCGATCTGAAGGAATGCGCCGTTTACGGCCGCGAGGGCATGACCGGTCCACGGGAGCGCAGGACCATCGGCTTCGAGACCATCCGTGCCGGTGACATCGTTGGCGAGCATACGGTCATGTTCGCCGCGGAAGGCGAACGTGTGGAAATCACCCACAAGGCCTCAAGCCGCATGACGTTTGCCTCGGGCGCCGCCCGCGCAGCGGCCTGGCTGGTGTCACAGCCCCGCGGATTGTACGACATGCAGGACGTGCTCGGCCTTAAAGGTTGAGGACTTCGAGCCGTCGCTGCGGCCGGCGACAGCCTTTCCTTCCCCCGCGGTCGGTTCCCGCGCCGCTCGAGGCTGCTGACCCAAGGGCCAACCTCGTTCGTACTCACGCCGTTGCCACCAGAGCCCTGGTCCTTGCTGGAGGCACAGCGCTCCTTTCGGTGGGGCCAGCCTCCCGCTCCAGATGGGACTCTGGGGCCACTTCCCTGAGGTTCTGGCCCGAAACAGGAGATCTTTCCGCGATAATGCGGCCGCAGCCTCCGGCAGTGAGCCGGCGAGCCGCTGTTCAATCGCCGGCAGCCCTGCAGCGGGGCTGCTATGGTTGTGGTACCGGGCCGGAGGGAGGACCACGGAATGGGTCAGACGGGTTTCCTCGAACGACATCAGCTCGGTGAGCTGCTGGCCTCGCTGGCGCGGGCCGGCTACCGGGTGGTCGGCCCGACGCACCGTGATGGAGCCATCGTCTACACCGACCTGGACGGCGTCGATGATTTGCCGGCAGGCGTGATGGTGGACATGGCACCGGGCAGGGTGCGCAGCAGCGAGACCCAGCTGCCGCGCTTCTTTGCCTGGGCCAACGGCCCGCAGGCGCTCAAGCCGCTGTTGTTCGCGCCCGAGGAGGCGCTCTGGCAGGTGACCCGGGACAGCGGCGGCGAGCTTCGCTTCGAGTCCACGGTGCCCGAGCCCGAGCCCCTGGCCGTGGTGGGTGTACGCGCCTGCGACCTCGCCGCGCTGGCGCTGCAGGACGCGCATTTTGTGCACTGTGCCTACCGCGACGAGCACTACGCCGCGCGCCGCGCCGAGCTGTTGCTGGTCGCGGTCAACTGCACTCACCCCGCTTCCACCTGTTTCTGTGCCTCCACCGGAGACGGCCCGCGCGCCGAGCAGGGCTTCGACCTGGTGCTTGATGAGCTCGACGAAGGCTTCATCGTCGCGGCCGGCAGCGAGCGGGGACGAAAGCTCTACGCCGAACTCCCGCTGCGTCCTGTGCGCGATGACCAGACCCGCAAGGCGGCCGCCGCCAGCGAGCGGGCGTGCCAGGCGATGAGTCGGTCCATACCGCCCGGCGATCTGTTCGACGCTCTGGTCGAGCGGCGCGAGCACCCGCGCTGGGTTGATGTCGCCGAGCGCTGCCTGAGCTGCGGCAATTGCACCCTGGTCTGTCCGACCTGCTTCTGTAGCCGCGAGCAGGACGCGGCGCAGCTCGACGGCAGCGGCAGCCGCCATGTGCGGCTGTGGGATTCCTGTTTTACCGAAGGGCACAGCTATATTCAGGGGCTGGTGGTTCGCGGCGAGATCCGCCACCGCTACCGCCAGTGGCTCACCCACAAGCTGGGCAGTTGGCACCGCCAGTACGGGCGCAGCGGATGCGTCGGCTGCGGGCGCTGCATCGCCTGGTGCCCGGTCGGGATCGACATCACTGAAGAAGCTGCCGCCCTCCTCGGAGGGGACGATGACCATTGACCGCGGGATTCCCATGGAGGCGGAGGTGGTCGACCGGGTCGACGAATCCGAGTCGATCTTCACCCTGTGCCTGCGGCTGACCGACGAGCAGAGTCACCGCGCCTATCGCTTCGAGCCCGGGCAGTTCAACATGCTCTACCTCTACGGGGTGGGCGAAATCGCCATCTCCATCGTAGGCGATCCGCAGGCGCCGGAGCTGCTGCACCACACCATCCGCAACGTGGGTCGGGTCACACGGGGTTTTGCCCGTCTGCAGAAGGGCGATCGCATCGGCCTGCGCGGTCCGTTCGGACGCGGCTGGCCGCTCGCGGCGGCGCAGGGCAGGGACGTGCTGATCATCACCGGCGGGCTGGGCTGCGCTCCCGTGGTGCCGGTCATCAATCACGTGCTGAGCCGCCGGACCGAGCACGGCAGGGTCGCGATCCTCCAGGGGGTCAAGCACAGCGACGACCTGATCTGGCGCGACCGCTACGAGAAATGGGATCGCGAGCCCTTCACCCAGGTGCTGCTCGCCGCCGACGTCAGCGGTCCCCAGTGGCGCGGGTACCGGGGGCGGGTCACGGGACTGATCGAGCAGCTCGAAATCGACCTGCTCAACAGCGTCACCATGATGTGCGGACCAGAGCTGATGATGGTGGCGTCCGCAGGCCGTCTGACGGAGCGCGGCGCCGAGCCCGACAGCCTCTGGCTCAGCATGGAGCGCAACATGCAGTGCGGTGTGGGGCATTGCGGCCACTGCCAGTTCGGCGAGAAATTCGTCTGCCGCGACGGACCGGTGTTTCCATACAGCGAGGTCCGGACGCTGTTCGGCGTGCGAGGCATCTAGTACTGATGAGAGCGCGGCTCGCGGTACACAAGTTCAGCTCCTGCGACGGGTGTCAGCTGGCGTTTCTGAACCTCGGCGGGGCGCTGCTGCAGCTCGCCGACCTGGCAGAGATCGTACACTTCGCCGAAGCGGGGCCGATGAATCCGGAGGCCAGTGTCGATATCGCCTTCGTCGAGGGCAGCATCAGCAGCGGGCAAGAGGTCGAGCGCATCCGCCGGGTGCGGACCAACAGCCGGTTTCTGGTCACCATCGGCGCCTGCGCCACCGCGGGCGGGCCGCAGGCCCTGCGCAACGTTGCCGAGAGCAGTGCCTGGCTGGCGGACATCTATGCGACACCGCAATACCTCGACAGCCTCGAGCAGGCCTCCCCCATTCGCGCCTACGTCAAGGTCGACCTCGAGCTGTGGGGTTGTCCGGTCAACGGGCGGCAGGTGACCGAAGCGGTCCGGGCCCTGATGTTTGGGGTGTTGCCGGTGGAGGAGAAGGAGAAGGTCTGCATGGAGTGCAAGCGCCGGCAGGCGGTCTGCGTGCTGGTCGCGCGGGGCGAGCCCTGCCTGGGCCCGGTGACGCGCACGGGCTGCGGTGCGCTCTGTCCCCGGTTCGGTCGCGACTGTTACGGGTGTTATGGTCCTGCCGAAGCTCCGAATACCGGCGCGCTGGGCAGGCGTTTTGCGGGCCTCGGACTGGTGTCCGCGGATATCACCCGGCGGTTCCACTTTCTCAACGCTGAGGCGCCCACCTTCAGGGAAGCCGGCAACCGCTGGCGGGGCGGCGACCGTGACTGAGCAGCGCGAGCTCGGCATCAGCGTGCCGGTGCTGGCGCGCGTCGAAGGCGAGGGCGCGCTCGAGCTTTCGATCCGCGACGGCGCGATCGAAAAGCTGCAGCTGCGCATCTACGAGCCGCCGCGGCTGTTCGAAAAGTTTCTGGAGGGGCGCGGTCACCAGGAGGTGCCCGACCTGGTGGCGCGCATCTGCGGCATCTGTCCGGTCGCCTATCAGATGAGCGCCGTACACGCGCTGGAGCGGGTGCTCGGGGTCGATCCGGGGCCGCACATCCGGGCCTGGCGTCGGCTGTTCTACTGCGGGGAGTGGATCCAGAGCCACGCCCTGCACATCCACCTCCTCGCCGCGCCGGATTTCCTGGGCTTCAACAGTGTCACGGAGATGGCCCGGGTCTACCCGGCGGAGGTGCGCCGCGGGCTGCGGCTGCAGGCCGTCGGCAACGACCTCATCGCCCTGCTCGGCGCGCGCTCGGTTCACCCGGTGGGCGCCTGCGTCGGCGGTTTTCATTGTCTTCCTAAAGAAAGACAAATCAGATACATACTTGATAAACTTCATTCCTCTTATGATGATGCGGAGGGCGTTCTGGCCTGGGCTGCGGGTCTCGATCTTCCCGACGAGGAGCAGGAGTTCACCTGCGTGTCGTTGCAGCATCCCCAGGAGTACGCCATGAATGAGGGGCGCATCGTTTCCGACACGGGCCTGGACATTCCCATCGAGAGCTACGAGCACCACTTCGAGGAGACCCAGAGCGCGCACTCCACCGCCCTGTGCTCGGCGCTGCACGGCGAGCCCTATCTGGTCGGGCCGCTGGCGCGCCTCAACCTCAACCAGGGGCGGTTGCCCGAGCCGGTGCGGCGGTCCTTGGAGACGACCGGGATTCGCTTCCCGAGCCACAACATGTTTCACAGCATCGTGGCACGCGCCGCCGAGATCCTGTTCGCGGTCCGGGAGGCAGCGCGCATTCTGGAGGCGGGGCCGGACAGCGGCCCGGCCCGCGTGCCGGTGACGCCGCGCAGCGGGACCGGTTTCGGCTGCACGGAGGCGCCTCGGGGGCTGCTCTGGCACCGCTACGAGGTGGCCGAAGACGGCCGGGTCCGCCGTGCCCGCATCGTGCCGCCGACCAGCCAGAACCAGACGCGCCTGGAGCAGGATCTCAAGGCCTCGCTGGAAGCCTTCGGCCTGGATCGGGACGAGCCGGCGCTGCGACTGCGGGCGGAGACGGTGATTCGCAACTACGATCCCTGCATCTCCTGCGCCACCCACTTTCTGCGGCTCAAGATCGAGCGCCCGGGGCCGTGACGCCGGTGCGCATCGTCGGGATCGGCTCACCGCACGGCGCCGACATCGCCGGCTGGCGGGCCGTGGAGGCCCTGCAGCGCGGCGGCCTGGCGGAGCGCTTTCCGACCGGCCTGGTGTCGCTCGAAAACTGCGCCGCCCCGGTGCACCTCTACCCGCTGGTCGCCGGCTGCCGTCTCGCCGTGCTCATCGACGCTACTGCCGGAGAGGCCTGCCAGCCACTCGACGTCGAGCCCGCCGCCTTGCGCAGTGCGACGCGCAGGCACTCCTCGCACGCGCTCGGGGTCGCCGAGATGCTCGAGCTGCTGCATGCACTGTCGGCCCGGCCCCCGTGGGTGCTGTTGCTCGGGTTGCCGATTCCGAACGGCGAGAGCCGCTCGGGCGCCGAAAGGCGGGTGCAGACGATGCTGCCCGCCCTGGGTCACCGCATAGAAGCCGCCGTGCATCAGTGGCTGGGGGAGGCAGGTGCCCCCGCGCCGCTTATCTCGTAACATGCCGGGCCAGATTCGGTGTCACAGCGACCAGCCTGGCTCTCATGGCAAAGATTCTCTGGAGCGGCAGCGACAACGAGCGGATTCAGGCGGTCGGTTGGCGGCTGGAGGCCCTGGTGTTGCGGGCCCTGTGGTGGCTGGTCGCCCCGATGTCGCTCGACCGGGCCTCGGCGACGGGACGGCGCCTGGTGCGGCGGCTGGGCCCGCATACCGCCAAGCAGCGGCAGGTGGTGGCCAACCTGAGGACCGTGTTTCCCGAGCGGAGCCGGACCGAGATTGAAGCCCTGGCCCGGGCGGTGTGGGCTAATCTCGGCGCGGTGCTCGCCGAGCTCGGCCAGTTGGAGAAGCTGCTCGCGGCGCTGCGGGGTCCCGAGCGCCTGCAGATCGTTCACCTCAATCGGGACTCGGAGTTTCTGGCGGGGCGCAAGACGGTGATCTTCGTCACCGCGCACTGCGCCAACTGGGAGCTCGCGGCCTTCGCCGCCCAGCAGCTTAGCGGGAAGCTGGACGTCGTCTACACGCCCCAGAGCAATCCCTACCTCGACAGGATGATTCAGGACAAGCGACGCGCGCTGGGCTGTGGCTTCATCGGCAAGGTCAGCGCGGTGCGCGGCATGTTGAAGTCGCTGAAGCGCGGCCGCTCGGTGGGCCTGCTGGTCGACACGCGGGTCGACGAGGGGCCTCTGGAGCCGTTTTTCGGTGTGCCTGCCCAGGTGACGCCGACACCCGCCTGGCTGGCGCTGAAGACCGGTTGCGATATCGTGCCGGTGCAGGTCGAGCGGGTGCGCGATGCGCGCTTTCGCATCATCTTCCACCCGGCGCTGCACGCCGCGCGATGCGACGACGAGTCCGACGAGCAGACCGTCTCCCGGGTGACCCGGCAAATCAACGCCCGGGTGGAATCCTGGATCCGCGCTCAGCCGGGCGACTGGATGTGCACCAAGCGCCGGTGGCCAAAGGAATTAATGCGCCAGCGCGACGCCCGGTCCCCGCCCTGAGCGTGTGGTGTCGGTCAAGTCATTCAATGCCAGGGAGTTTTCAGGGGGCCATCTTGGCAGGCCGGTGCCCATCCAGTACAATTTCGCAACTCGCGCGCGTCGGCGGTGCGGCGCGCGGCTGACGAACGAGCCGGCCGCTTACGCCGGATCCACAACTCCTGTGTCGGAGGTTCCCTTTGAGTATGTCGGCCCTGTTGGCCCTGGAAGACGGCAACCTGTTCTGGGGCCGGTCAATCGGCGCGGCTGGGCAGAGCGAAGGTGAAGTGGTGTTCAACACCGCCATGACGGGGTATCAGGAGATCCTCACCGATCCTTCCTATGCGCGCCAGCTGGTTACGTTGACCTATCCTCACATCGGCAACACCGGCGTCAATTCCGAGGACGAGGAATCGGACAGAGTCCAGGCCGCCGGCCTCATCATCAGGGACCTCCCGCTGCGCCACAGCAGCTGGCGCAGTGAGAAGAGCCTCGATCAATATCTGCGGGACAGCGGCGTGGTCGCCATCGCCGATATCGACACCCGCCGCCTCACCCGCATACTGCGCGAGCAGGGTGCCCAGAACGGCTGCCTGGTGGCCGGCGAGCAGATCGATGAACGCGCTGCGGTCGAAGCGGCGCGGGCTTTTCCGGGTCTGAAGGGTATGGATCTGGCGAGGGAGGTGAGCACCGGCCGCTCCTACACCTGGACCCAGGGTAGCTGGACCCTGGAACAGGGCCTGCCGGCAGACAGCAGCCCTGAGCGGCTTTCCTACCACGTGGTGGCCTATGACTACGGGGTCAAGCGCAATATTCTGCGCCTGCTGGTGGACCGTGGCTGCCGTCTGACCGTGGTGCCGGCCCAGACCCCGGCCGAGGCGGTGCTGGGGCTCGATCCCGACGGCGTGTTTCTGTCCAACGGGCCCGGCGACCCCGAGCCCTGCGATTACGCCGTCGCGGCCATCCGCAGGATCATCGACAGCGGGATACCGGTTTTCGGCATCTGTCTGGGTCACCAGCTGCTGTCGCTGGCGAGCGGCGCGCGCACCGTCAAGATGAAGTTCGGCCACCACGGCGCCAACCACCCCGTGCAGGATCTGGACTCCGGGGTCGTGATGATCACCAGCCAGAATCATGGTTTCGCCGTCGACGAACAGGCGCTTCCGGACAATCTCCGCGCCACCCACCGCTCCCTGTTCGACGGCTCGCTGCAGGGCGTGCACCGCACCGACAGGCCGGCGTTCAGCTTTCAGGGGCACCCGGAGGCCAGCCCCGGACCCCACGATGTGGCGCCGCTGTTCGATCATTTCATCGAGCTCATCGAGGCGGCGCGCCCGGCGGAGGAGCGCGCGGGCAAGCGTGCCTGAAAACGCAGGACGAGTTGGGCAGAACTGCCCCGTTTTTAACCACGAAGGCACACGAAGGAAAACATTTCTTCTCGGGCGCGTACGCGCGGCACGCCGTCCGTGCCCGAAGGCTGTAAAGGGGTTCGGCTGGCAGGGGGGCTGTGCATGGCACGGGAACCTCAACGCATGAGCAGGGGCTCCTTCGTGTGCCTTTGGGACAAATGGGTAGATCGTCCGAATCGGTCACAGACGACTTCAAAATACAGCGCACTTTGATTTATGCCCAAGAGAACCGACATCAAGAGCATCCTCATCATCGGGGCGGGTCCTATCGTCATCGGGCAGGCCTGCGAGTTCGACTATTCCGGGGCGCAGGCGTGCAAAGCGCTCAAGGAAGAAGGCTTCCGGGTCATCCTGGTCAACTCGAATCCGGCCACCATCATGACGGACCCCGACAGCGCCGACGCCACCTATATCGAGCCTATCAACTGGCAGACGGTCGCCCGCATCATCCAGAAGGAAAACCCCGACGCGCTGCTGCCGACCATGGGCGGACAGACCGCGCTCAACTGCGCGCTCGATCTGGCGCGCGAGGGCGTGCTGGAGAAGTTCGGGGTCGAGATGATCGGCGCCACCCGCGATGCCATCGACAAGGCGGAGGACCGTGACCGCTTCCGCGCGGCGATGAAGCGGATCGGGCTGCAGATGCCGCGCTCTGCAGTGGCGCACAGCATGGAAGAGGCCATGCAGGTGCAGGCACAGGTTGGCTTCCCCACGGTCATCCGGCCCTCTTTCACCATGGGCGGAAGCGGGGGCGGCATCGCCTACAACAAGGAAGAGTTCTTCGACATCTGCGAGCGCGGCCTGGAGCTCTCGCCCACCAACGAGCTGTTGATCGAGGAATCGATCCAGGGCTGGAAGGAATACGAGATGGAGGTGGTGCGCGACCGCAAGGACAACTGCATCATCATCTGCTCCATCGAGAACTTCGATCCGATGGGCATACACACCGGCGACTCCATCACCGTGGCGCCGGCACAGACGCTCACGGACAAGGAATACCAGATCATGCGCGACGCCTCGCTGGCGGTGCTGCGCGAGATCGGTGTGGACACTGGCGGGTCCAATGTCCAGTTCGCCATCAATCCGGCCGACGGCCGCATGATCATCATCGAGATGAACCCGCGCGTGTCGCGCTCCTCGGCGCTGGCGTCCAAGGCGACGGGCTTTCCCATCGCCAAGGTGGCGGCCAAGCTGGCCGTGGGTTACACCCTCGACGAGCTGCAGAACGAGATCACAGGCGGTGCGATGCCCGCCTCCTTCGAGCCCAGCATCGACTATGTGGTGACCAAGATTCCGCGCTTTACCTTCGAGAAGTTCGCCAAGGCCAACAGCCGCCTGACCACGCAGATGAAGTCCGTGGGCGAGGTGATGGCCATCGGCCGCACCTTCCAGGAGTCGGCGCAAAAGGCGCTGCGCGGCCTCGAGACCGGCATCGACGGCTTCGACGAGCTGGTGCGCCCGGACCAGGAGGACGTGCTCGATCTGGTGCGCCGGGAGCTGCGCGAAGCGGGGGCCAACCGGGTTCTGTATATCGCCGATGCCTTCCGCGTCGGCTTGTTCCTTGAAGAGGTCCACGAGCTGACCCGCATCGACCCCTGGTTCCTGGTGCAGATCGAGGAGCTGGTGCATCTTGAGGAACAGGTGCGCGAGGAGGGCATCGCGGGCCTGGACAAGGCGCGCGTACGCCAGCTCAAGCGCAAGGGCTTTTCCGACCGCCGGCTGGCCAGGCTGTTGGGCGTCGACGAGACCGCGTTTCGCAAGCTGCGGCACGAATTCGACGTGCGCCCGGTGTTCAAGCGGGTGGATACCTGTGCGGCGGAATTCGCCACCAGCACCGCGTACATGTATTCGACCTACGAAGAGGAGTGCGAGGCGCAGCCGAGCGGGCGGGAAAAGATTCTGGTGCTGGGCGGCGGCCCCAACCGCATCGGACAGGGCATCGAGTTCGATTACTGCTGCGTGCACGCGGCGCTGGCGATGCGCGAGGACGGCTACGAGACCATCATGGTCAACTGCAACCCGGAGACCGTGTCCACGGACTACGACACCTCGGACCGCCTGTACTTCGAGCCGCTGACGCTGGAGGACGTGCTGGAGATCATCCACAAGGAGCAGCCAAAAGGGGTGATCGTGCAGTACGGCGGACAGACCCCACTGAAGCTGGCGCGCGCCCTGGAAAAGGCGGGCGCACCGATCATCGGCACCACCCCCGATTCTATCGACCTGGCGGAGGACCGCGAGCGCTTCCAGAAGATGATTCAACAGCTCGAGCTGCTCCAGCCCCCCAATCGCACCGCACGCAGCGTCGATGCGGCCCTCGCCCTGGCCGAGGAGATCGGCTATCCGCTGGTGGTGCGTCCCTCCTACGTGCTCGGAGGCCGGGCCATGGAGATCGTCTACAACGAGGACGAGCTGCGCAGCTACATGGCAGAAGCCGTCAGCGTGTCGAACGAATCGCCGGTGCTGCTGGACCGCTTTCTCAACGATGCAATCGAGGTCGACGTCGACGCCGTCTCGGACGGCGAGAACGTGGTGATCGGCGGCATCATGCAGCACATCGAGCAGGCCGGTGTGCACTCGGGCGACTCGGCCTGCTCGCTGCCTGTCTACAGCCTGAGCCGGGAAATACAGGAACGACTGCGCGAGCAGATCCGCGCCATGGCCCGCGCGCTGAACGTGGTGGGGCTGATGAACACCCAGTTCGCGATCCAGGAGGAGGACATCTACGTCCTGGAGGTCAACCCGCGCGCCTCGCGAACGGTCCCATTCGTTTCCAAGGCCACCGGGCTCCCGCTGGCGAAAATCGCCGCGCGCTGCATGGTGGGCCGGTCGCTGGCCGAGCAGGGCATGACGCACGAGCGGGTGCCGCCCTACTATTCGGTCAAGGAAGCGGTGTTCCCCTTCGTGAAGTTCCCGGGCGTGGATCCGCTGCTGGGGCCCGAGATGAAGTCGACCGGCGAGGTCATGGGCGTGGGGCGCACCTTCGGCGAAGCCTTCGCCAAGGCCCAGCTCGGCGCCGGAGAGAGCCTGCCGCGCTCCGGCCGGGTCTTCATCAGCGTGCGCAACAGCGACAAGGAGGACGCCGTGCAGGTCGCCTCCGAGCTGGTCAAACAGGGTTTCACGCTCGTCGCCACGCGGGGTACCGCCGCTGCCGTCAACGCGGCGGGCATTCCCTGCGAAATGGTGAACAAGGTGACCGAGGGGCGTCCCCACATCGTCGACATGATCAAGAACGACAAGATCGATCTGATCGTCAACACCACCGAAGGCAAGCAGGCGATTGCGGATTCCTACACCATCCGCGGTGCGGCGCTGCAGCACAAAGTTCCCTACAGCACCACCATCGCCCATGCCTATGCAACCAGTCTGGCGCTGACCAGCATCGATTCGCCGCGAGTGGAGCGGCTGCAGGACTTACACCAGGAGCAGGTGGCATGAAAAAGCACCCATTGACCAAGCGCGGTGCTGAGAAGCTCCGCAAAGAGCTCCAGCACCTGAAATCGGTCGACCGTCCGCGGGTGATCCAGGCAATCGCCGAGGCGCGCGGTCACGGCGACCTCAAGGAGAACGCCGAATACCACGCGGCGCGTGAGCAGCAGGGTTTCATCGAGGGCCGTATCAAGGAGATCGAATTTATGCTCTCGCACGCCAATGTCATCGACGTCGCGCATCTGGATGCGGGCGGTAAGGTGGTGTTCGGTGCGACTGTCGATCTGGTGGACGAAGACACGGGCAATGAGGTGACCTACCAGATCGTGGGCGTGGACGAGGCGGACATCAAGTCCGGGCTGGTCTCGGTCAGCTCTCCCATCGCCCGCGCCCTGATCGGCAAGGAGGAGGGCGACGTGGCGACCGTCATGGCGCCGGGCGGCGAGAGAAGCTTCGAGATCGTCGAGGTCCGCTATGAGTGAAGGGATCCGGCGCTGAACGGCCTCCGCTCACGGCCGCATCGGAATCGGTGAACAGCCCCTCGACGTACGCCGGTGAGCGCATAGTGCTCACCCTCTGGGTCGGCGGCCTGTGGACCACAGGCTACGTCGTCGCCCCGGCCCTGTTCGCCAATCTCGATGAGCGCGCCCTGGCGGGCACCCTGGCCGCCGTCATGTTCGAGATCATCGCCTGGATCGGCCTGGCGTGCGGCATCCTGCTGCTCGTCATCAACCAGCTGCGTCAGCCCCGGCGGCTCAACTGGCGCGCGCTGGTGCTGGTGGCCATGCTCGGGTTGGTGGCGCTCGGCCAGTTTCTGCTCGCGCCCATGATGGCCGAGTTGCGCGGCGCAGGTGCGTCCGACTCGGCGGCTTTTGCACGCCTGCACGGCGCGGCGTCCGCGGCCTATCTGCTCACCAGCGTCCTGGGTCTGGCGCTGGTCGTCGCGCCACCGCCGGATCACTGAGCCTGTTCCGGGGACGGCGCGCCCCAACGCCGCTTCGCACTGCCTCCTGCCGCCGTGCCACCGCGGCCGGTGGCCCTCGTCTGCCGCGTCCCACGGGGTGCGCACCGCGACTGACCTCGCACAGACTTTGTGGTATTCTCCGGCGCCTTTGCTGCTGGCCGCTGCGGCCTGCACCGGGGGCCATAGCATCTTCACGCGGTCAGAATGCAGATATTAACGGCACTGTTGGGAACGCCGCTGCTCGGTGCCGCGCTGATCACCGCGTGGCCCCGTCAGACCCCGAAACAGACCCGCGCCCTGGCCATGCTGGCCGCCGCCGCCGCGCTGGTCCTGTCGTGGGGTCTGATCGGCTGGTTCGATACCGCCTCCGCCGATCTGCAGTTCAGCCAGGCGGTTCCGTGGAATCCGCGCCTGGGCACCTCCTTCGCCTTCGGCCTCGACGGCTTTTCCTTTCCGATGGTGCTGCTCGCCACGCTGCTGTGCTTTCTCGCCATCGTGGCGTCGGCCAGCATCAGCGAAGGTGTGCGAGGTTACTACGCCCTCATGCTGGTGTTGGAGACGGCGATGCTCGGCGTGTTCATGGCCCAGGACTGGTCGCTCTTCTATGTATTCTGGGAGCTGACCCTGATCCCCTTGTTCTTTCTCCTCGACCGCTGGGGCGGCAGGCGCAGGCACCAGGCGGCGCTGAATTTCGTCCTCTACACCATGGGCGGCTCGGTCTTCATGCTGATCAGCATCCTGATCGTGTTCGACGCCACCCCCGGCCATTCCTTCCGTATGGAGGACGTGGCCGAAGGTGCAGCGGCGCTCTCCGCACAGGCCCAGGTGCTGATCTTTCTCGGTTTCCTGCTGGGCTTCGCGGTGAAGATGCCGGTGTTTCCCATGCACGGCTGGCTGCCACTGGCCCACGTCGAGGCGCCCAGCCCGGTCAGCATCCTGCTCTCGGGCATTCTTCTGAAGATGGGCTCCTACGGTCTGATCCGTGCCGCGACCCTGCTGCCGGAGGCCGTCCTGGCTCTGCAGGGCCTGCTCGCCGGCCTGGCGCTGCTCAGCCTGATCTACGGCGGTCTGCTGGCCTGGCGGCAGACCGATCTCAAGGCCATGATCGCCTACTCGTCCATCAGCCACATGGGCATCGTGCTGCTCGGCATTGCCGCACTTAACGTGGCGGGTCTAACGGGCGCCGTCATGCAGATGGTGGCGCACGGGCTGGTGGCCGCTTCGCTGTTCCTGCTGCTCGGCCTGCTCTACGAGCGCACCCACACGCGCGACGTGAACCACTACAGCTCGCTGATCCAGGTCACCCCCCGCTTCGCGTTGTTTACCTCACTGGCGCTGCTGGGCGGGATGGCGATCCCGGGGACCGCGGGTTTCATTGCCGAGCTGCACGCCATCGTGGGGGGCTTTGAGCGCTGGGGCTGGGTGCTGGTGCTGGTCAGCGTGGGCACCCTGATCAGTGCGGCCTATTCGGTGCGCACCATGGGCCGCCTGTTCACCGGTCCGGTGCGACCGCGTATGCGCAATGTGGCTGACCTGTGCGCCGTGGAGATGACGGCGGCGGGCCTGCTGGCGGCCGGCATCATCGGCTTCGGCGTTGCGCCGGGGCCGGTATTGTCGCTGACGGCGGCTTCGGTGGCCCGGCTCAGCGGCATGTTCGCCGGGAGCTGAGGCGTGCCTGGGGAGGACCTTCACAGCGGCGGCGACATCCGCGAGCGGCTGCGCCAGGGCGTCGCGCACCTCGAGCACCTGCTGCCCGGACAGGCCGCGATCCGGGATTTCGTGCACCACAACACGCTGCACGGCTTCGAGCACCTGCCGTTTCCCCGCGCGCTGGAGGCCGCCCGCCGGGCGACGGGCAACTACGGGTATCTGCCCGACGCGCAGTTCCGTGAGCTCTACCGGCAGGGGCGCATCCGTCGGGATGATCTGTGCCGGGTGCTGGAGGCGAGTCCCTCACTCAAGGCCGGCGATGTCATCTTCCGGGCCGGAGGGCAGCCCCTGCGGCGACTGGACGTCTACCTGGCCGGCCTGCTGCATCCCCTGAAACCGATCACCGGCTCCCAGCTCAACTGGCGGATCGAGGAGCGGGGGGCGCTGGATCGGATTCAGAGCGACGTGGACGCGGTCGCGCGCGAGCGGCTGCTGGCAGCGGCCGCGCAACAGGGCCAGGACACGGAAGCCGGCGCCGTCGAAGCGCTCTGGAACGCCTGTCTCCACGTGCTGGGCCTCGACCACTTCATCTTGCATCCGGAGGAGCTCCTGGACCTTTCGCCCGAGCAGGCCGAGCGCATGCTTTCGCAGATGGTCCCCGATGAGGACCACCCCGAAGGCCAGCCGATGATGGATCGGCTGATTCTGAGGGAGGCCGAGCGCCAGCTCCGGGCGCTGCTGGAGCGGGTGGGCGGCGAGCTCACGCTCTCCGGCCTGCTGGGCGCTCTGACGGGGCGCGATCTGCTGGAGCAGATGCGCCCGGCCCTGATCCGCTACCTGGGATGCTTTCTCGATCAAGGTTTCGCGGCCTGGCACGACGCGGATCGGCAGCGCGGCTTCTATGCCGTGTGGCGCGCCGGGGCGGCGCACGATCTCGGGCGCATCTTCGAGGATCTGCCCGACTGGGCCGACAGTCTGGACGCGCTGCCCGAAGACCCGCTGGACACGGTGGTGATCGAGCTTCGCTGGCTGGGACTCGCCGAAGACGAGTGGGAGGGGTATCTGGCGCGCCTCGCGCTGGAGCTGCCCGGCTGGTCGGGGATGTTCCTCTGGCGGCACAACCGTCCCGGCTACGACGGCCTCGGGGACGTGCGCGTCGACATGATGGATTACCTGGCGGTGCGGCTGGTCCTGGAGCGACTCTACGCCCAGCGGCTGTGCCGGGAGTTCTGGCAGATCGAGGCCAGCCTCGATGTGATCGGCTGGTATTTCCGGCGTAACCTCTCGGAGTTTCTGGTCCGCAGCATCTTCTACAACCAGCGCCTGCCCGAGTATCTGGCCACGCTGGCACAGCGCCAGCTCAACTGCTCGGACATCTGCGCAAGCGATGAGCAGCAGTGGCTGCATCTGGCGCACCTCATCTGGACCTGGCAGCGCAGCCCCTCGAGTGACCGGGCTGAAGGCTACTCGGTGCTTAGCGACGCCTGGCCGCTGTTCCGACTGATGCAGCACCTGGGTCTGAGCGGACCCGAGGTGCGCAAGCTCAACACCGCGCAGGTGGAGATGATCCTCGCCTGCCGCGAGGCTCTGGCCGAGCAACCGGCGGGTTACCTCTGGCTACAGGCCTATGAGCTGCACTACCGCGACCAGCTGTTCAACGCGGTTGCCCAGAACCGCGGGCGGGGGCGCTGGGCGACGCGCGAGCGGCCGCCGCAGGCCCAGGTCGTGTTCTGCATGGACGACCGGGAAGAGGGGATTCGCCGCCACCTCGAGGAGCACAACCCGGAGATCGAGACCCTCGGGGCGGCGGGCTTCTTCGGTGTTCCGATCTACTGGCGCGGCCTCGACGATGAAGCTGCCACGGCGCTGTGCCCCGTGGCGGTGATTCCCAGCCACGAGCTGCGAGAAACGCCGGGCAGCGGCGAGCAAGACCGTGGACGCGTGCATCGGCGTCGCCGTGCGCTGCGTCTGTTGGTCAAGGACATGGTCTACCAGGAAACGCGGCGCAACCTGCTTTCGACCGCGCTGCTGATCGCGCTCGGTGCCCCGGCGGCCCTGCTGCTGCTGGCGGGGAAGCTGGCGGCGCCGCTGCGGACCGCGCACTGGAGCGCGCGTCTGCGCCGTGCCTTCGACACGGCGATTGCGACACGGGTCCGCGTGAGCGCCGCCCAACCGGCGCTGCCCGCCACCGCGCGGCAGCCGCGCCTGGGTTTCACCGACAGCGAGCAGGCTGACCACGTGGAAGGCCTTCTGCGCGCCATCGGTCTGCGCCAGGGCTTCGCACCGCTGGTCGTGATGATGGGCCACGGTTCCACGAGCCAGAACAATCCGCACCTGGCGGCCTACGACTGCGGTGCATGCAGCGGCCGCCACGGCGGGCCCAACGCGCGCGCCTTCGCCCTGATGGCGAACCGTCCCGAGGTCCGGGCCCTGCTGAGCCGTCGCGCTATCGAGATCCCCGATGACACCTGGTTCCTGGGCGCCGAGCACGACACCTGCGACGAAGCCATCGAGTGGTATGACACCGAGGCCGTACCCGCCGCGCTTCAGCCGTCCTTTCGCGTTCTGCGCCAGGATCTGGCGGCGGCGGTGCTGGGCTCGGCGGACGAGCGCGCGCGACGCCTGGCCTCGGCGCCGCGGCGTGCCTCGCGCCGCGCCAAGCTGCGGCACATCGCCGCCCGGGCAGGCGATTTCAGCCAGGTTCGCCCCGAGCTTGGGCACGCCACGAACGCGGCCGCCATCATCGGCCGGCGCGCCCTGAGTCGGGAAACGTTCTTAGACCGGCGGGTGTTCTTGATTTCCTACGACCCGACCCAGGATCCGGACGGGGACGTTCTGGAGGGCATCCTGCTGGCGGCCGGGCCGGTGGGGGCCGGCATCAGCCTCGAATACTACTTCTCGACGGTGAACAACGAGCGCTACGGCTGCGGCTCCAAGGTGACCCACAACGTGACCGGGCTGCTCGGCGTGATGCAGGGAGCGAGCGACGATCTGCGCACCGGGCTGCCCCGGCAGATGATCGAGATCCACGAAGCCATGCGCCTGCAGGTGCTGGTCGAGGCCGCGCCCGAGGTCCTGGCCGCAATCTACGCCCGTCAGCCGCCGCTCAAGCGGCTGATCGGCAACGGCTGGATCCTGCTGAGCGCCATAGACCCGGACAGCGGCGAGATCAGTGTCTTCGACCCGGTGCGGGGCTTCGAGCCCTGGTGCGGTCCGGAAGCGCCGCTGCCGACGGTGGGCAGCTCGGCGCAATGGTACGCCGGCCACAGCGAGGCGCTTGCACCGTCGCTGATCGAAACACCCCGGGAGGTCGACGGCCGTGCTTGAGGGCATCGTCTGGCTGATACCCGTGCTGCCCCTGCTGGCGGCGCTGTCGATTGCCGTCGGACACCTGGCAGGGCGCAATCGGGGCGCAGCGGGGGAGCGTTACACCCACCGGGTGGCGCTGGGCGCCTTGTCGCTGTCGCTGCTGTTGCTGCTGGCGGTGGACCTGCGTGCGCTGCTGGAAGGCGAGCTGCCCGGACAGCTGCAGCTCGGCGCCTGGCTCAGCAGCGGTCAGTACCGGATCGAGCTCAGTTTTCTGCTCGACGCCCTGGGCCTTGCGATGAGCCACCTGGTGGTCCTGCTGACGCTGCTGACCCTGCGCTTCTCGGTCAACTATCTGCATCGCGAGGCCGGCTACCAGCGCTTTTTCATGATCATGAGCCTGTTCGGCGGCGCCATGCTGCTGCTGGTGATGGCGGGCAACGCGGTGCTCACCTTCGTGGGCTGGGAGCTGGCCGGCCTGAGCTCCTACCTGCTGATCGGGTACGCCTTCGAGCGGCCGTTGGCGACCGCCAACGCCACCCGGGCCTTTATCACCAACCGGATCGGCGACGCCGGCTTTCTGCTCGCGGTCATTCTTTCGCTGCTCTGGGTCGAGAGCGTCGAGTGGACGCAGGTCCTGGGCTGTATCAGAAACATCGACATGCTCAGCGCCCAAATGATCGCCGGCGGCTTTCTGCTCGCCGCCCTGGCCAAGTCCGCGCAGCTTCCCTTCTCGCCCTGGATCGCCCGCGCGCTGGAAGGACCGACGCCCTCGAGCGCGCTGTTCTATGGCGCCGTGATGGTGCACGCCGGTGTGTTCCTGGTCATCCGGCTCCAGCCGCTGCTGGAGCAGATGCCGCAGCTGATGTGGCTGGTGGCGCTTCTCGGCGCCCTGACGGCCCTGTACGGGTTCGTCGCGGGGCTGGTGCAGACCGACGTCAAGAGCGCGCTGATGTTCTCCACCACCGCGCAGGTCGGCCTGATGTTTCTCGCCTGTGGTCTGGGCTGGTTCGAGCTGGCCGCCTGGCACCTGGCGCTGCACGCCGTCTGGCGCGCCTACCATTTCCTCAGCGCTCCCGGTCTGATGCACCTGATGAGCCGGCGAACCCGGCCGGTGCCGCCCTGGCTGCAGCGCCAGCGCTGGCTGTATACGGCGGCCGTGCAGCGATTCTGGATCGAGCATCTGTCGGATTCCCTGCTGGTCAAGCCCACGCTGGCCCTGGCGCGCGACACCCAGGCCTTCGATCAGCAGGTCGTCAACCGCATGGTCGGGCTGCCCGGCTCCGTGGGGGCGGTGTCTTCGCTGGCCCAATGGGAGCGACAGCGGCACATTCACAGCATGCAGCTCGACGGGGATTCGGGCGATGTCGGCAAGGGGCAGGGCGCTGCCGGCAAGCTGATGGAATGGATCGCCACCGGTATGCAGTGGTTCGAGGAGCACCTGGTGCTGCTCAGCGGCGAGCAGGGGCTGCAGCGCCTCATCCTGCGCATCGGCGAGGTGCTCAAACGCGTCGATGAGCTGCTCAGCCGCCCCCGGTACCTGCTGTTGATGCTGGTGATCACCTTTGTGGTGATACTCTGATGGAGACCGATGCCGTGCCCTGGTCGGCCCAGAGCACCTATCCCGTGCTTGCCGCGCTGCAGCTGATCCCGCTGGCCGCGGTCGGCGTGATGCTGGCGTTGCGCGGCCGGCGGTTGGTGTTTCCGGTCGCGCTCGGTTTCGCGATCGTCGAGCTCGGCGTGGCGCTGGATCTGTATTACACCCTGCAGCGCAGGCTGGGCGGGCTGCAGCTCGCGGAGCGCATCGAGCTGCTGCCGCCGCTGGTCTACCACGCGGCCGCCGACGGCATTTCCGTCCTTTTCATGCTGCTCACGGCGCTGCTCACGCTGCTGGTCGTGCTGTATTCGCAGGTGCGGCGCATCAGCGACCTGCCCGTATATCTGGTGTTCATCTTCGGCATTCAGGCCTCGCTGCAGAGCCTGTTCGCCACCCAGGACCTGCTGTGGTTCACCCTGATGTCGGCGCTGGAGCTGATCCTGGTGGCATTCGTGCTGCACCGCTGGGCCAGTGCGCCGCAGGAAGACCTGGCCATGCAGCGCTATCTGCAGTTCATGAGCACGGGCCTGGTGCTGTTGCTGGCCGGGGTGGTAATGCTGGGATGGAATTTCGCTCAGGCCAACGGGGGTGCCTGGTCGTTCGAGCTCACCCGGCTCGCCGGCGAAGCGCTGCCGGAGTCGGTCGAGGTGGTGGTGTTCTTCCTGCTGTTCTACGGCCTTGCCATTCGCATCCCCCTGTTCCCGCTGCACGGCTGGCTGCCGCTGATTGCCGAGCACGGCACCGTGGCCGTGGCCGGCGTGTTCCTGCTGGGCCTGAAAACCGGCGTCTACGGCCTGCTGCGTTTCGTGTTTCCGCTGGTGCCGGATGCCATACGGGCATGGAACCACTGGGTGGTCGCCTTCGCCCTCAGCGGCATCTTCTATGCGGCGCTGCTGGCGCTGCTGCAGACCAATCTCCGCCGGCTGCTCGCGTTCGCCGTGGTCAGTCACACCAGCGTGCTGGTGATCGGCCTGTTCAGTCTGCATGGCCGGGGCTTCCAGGGCGGTATCATGCTTTCGGTCAACTTCGGCCTGGCGACGGCCGGGTTGTTGTTCATGAGCGGCTTTGTGTTCCGCCGCACCAACAGCCTGCTGCTGCCGCGCATGGGCGGTCTGTTCGACCGGATTCCCGTGATCGGCATCGCATTCCTGGTCGCGGGTCTCTCCATTGTCGGGATGCCCGGCACCCCGGGCTTCGACGCGGCGCACCTGATGATGGAGGCTGCAATCGGGCGGTTCGGTGCCCTGGTCAGCATCGCCGCGGCGCTGGGCAACGTGGCGGCCGCCGCCTTTCTGCTCCGGGCCTTCCAGAGGGCTTTTCTCGCCCCGGCCGGCGACGAGCGCAGGCTGGCTGCGATCGAGCCCGCCACGGCAATGGAACGGTTCATGGCCATCAGCGTGATTCTGATTCTGCTGGGTGCGGGCTTCTATACCCATCCGTGGCTGGATCTGATCGAGTCGGGACTGGGCGGTCTCGACGCCATCTACGCGGATCCACCGGGGTCGGCCCAGCCCCCCGCCGTGGCCCATTGAGGGAGTGACAGACGTCTGGATGGAGACCGGATTGCCCCTGCTCAGTGCGATGCTGATCACGCTGCCCCTGGGCGCGGCCTTGATCTGGCTGGCACCGAGCGAGCGTCAGGTGCGCTGGATCGCCCTGCTGACCGCGCTGCTGGACCTGCTGCTGGCGTTGGTGGTTCTGGCCGCTTTCGACAGCACCCGCGAAGGCTTCCAGCTCGTCGAGCGCATCGAGTGGATTCCGAGCCTGAACCTGCACTACCACCTCGGTGTCGACGGCTTTTCGGTCGCGTTTCTGCCCCTGACGGTGCTGCTGTTCAACGCCGTGCTGCTGGCCTCATGGAACAGCGTCCGGACCCTGCCGCGGCTCTATTACACCCTGCTGCTGCTCCTCGAGAGCACCACCCTGGGCATCTTTCTGGCGCTCGACACCATGCTGTTCTTCCTGTTCTGGGAGCTCACCCTGGTGCCGATTTACTTTCTCGTCAGCCTGTGGGGGGTCGGACCGCACCGCCGCTACGCGGCGGTCAAGTACACGCTGTTCATGATGGTGGGGGGTGTGCCGCTGCTGTTCGGTTTCCTGGTGCTGGCATTCGGCAGCGCCGGTCTCGGCGGCGGCCAGCCGCCGCACGGGCTGGTGTTCGATTACGAGACGCTGCTGGCGCAGCTGCCCCCGCGCGATGTCCAGGTCGTGGTCTTTTTCCTGCTACTGACCGGTTTCGCGGCCAAGACGCCGGTGTTTCCCCTGCACACCTGGCTGCCGACCGTGGCCATGGAAGGTCCGATCGCGGTGGCGGCGATCATGACGGGGCTCAAGATCGGCGTGTACGGGATCATCCGCTTCGTCGTGCCCCTGGCGCCGGAGGCGGCGCTCCAGTATCACTGGCTGCTGGCAGGGCTGGGCGTGGTCGGGCTGCTCTACGGCGCGCTCGCCGCCCTCGGCCAGACCAATCTGCGCCGCATGCTGGCGTTTTCCAGCGTGAGCCACGTGGGGCTGGTGCTGCTGGGGATCGCTTCGCTGAACCTCCAAGGGCTGCAGGGGGCCGTATTCCAGCTGCTGAACTTCACCATCGTCGCCGGCGCGCTGTTCCTGGTCACCGGATTCCTGCACCACCGCACCGGATCCACGGATATAATCAGCCTCGGCGGGGTGGCCGTGAATATGCCGCTGCTGGCGGCTTTCTTCTTTTTTTTCGGTCTGGCCAGCATGGGGGTACCCGGGACCAATGGCTTTCCCGCGGAATTCCTGCTGGTGATGGGCGCCCTGTCGACCCACACGGGGGCGGGTCTGGCGGCTCTGGTGACCATTGTGCTGGGGGCGGGTTATTTCCTCGGCATCTACCGCCGGGCGTTCCTGGGGCCGGTGCAGAGCGATGTCATCGGCGATGCGGTCGACCTGGGAAGGCGGGAGCTGCTGCTGGTAGTGACTCTGGCGACGCTGGTGCTGCTGCTGGGGCTGTGGCCGCAGGGCGTGCTGGAAATCATTCGGGTGGCCGGCGAGAGCTGGGTAAGGCATCTGGGAACGGCCGCGGGGGTGGGGCACTGAGCCCGCGGCTCGGCAATCACACCGCTCGGCGGCGGCCCGCTGGTCGTCGTCCGTACAGAAGCGGTGACAGAGGGCCCGCCGCTGGCGGGTACAACAGGCGGTGATCTGAAACCGTCATATGACTACCGGGGGATAACGTGGAAGAGGTCAAGGGTAATGTGGTGGAGGATTTCATTGTGTGGCGCGAGGACTGGCGTCTGGGCATTGAGCTGCTGGACAGACAGCACCAGGTGCTGGCCGACTGCCTCAACAGGTTGGTCCGGCAGTGCGCCTGTACTCAGGAGGCGCAGGCCGACGAGCAGCCACAGGCCAGACGGCGCCTCGGCGAGCTGCTCGACGAGCTGTATACGCGAGCCAAGCGGCATTTCGGCAACGAGGAAGCGCTGATGCTCGAGCACGGGTACCCGGGGTATGCCTCCCACCTTCAGGAGCACGTGATGCTGCTCGCCGAGCTGAAGACCACGTTCCTCAACCGCTTCGAACAGGGCTGTACTCACATGGATGCGTCGGTGTTCAAGGCGCTGAAATCGTGGTTCATCGTGCACGTGATCCGCAGCGACAGAGACTTCGCCAATTACATGCTGCGCCGCGAGGGCCATTGACGGGCGCACCCGGCCGCGGCGATTGTGTTTGCCTGCAGTTGCGCTGGTACTCCTGCAATGTGATATTGAGGGTGTACTGAACTTCAACAGGTCAAGGGCAAGGGGACCCCGCGGCTGTGACCGGACACGCCGCACGGCACGCCCCCCGAACGCGCCCGGCACCCCTTCAAGGAGACAGAATATGGCAGTGGCAGACACAGTGCATCGGCTCATGGTGCAGCATTCCATCGACTACGATCTGGTTCCGCACCCCCACACCGGCTCGAGCCACGAGACGGCCGAGGCCTCCCACATCAGCGAGGATCACATCGCCAAGGCGGTCATCGTAAAGGACGACGCGGGCTATGCGATGGTGGTGATACCGGGTAATCAGTGGCTGGATGTGAAGCACCTGCGCCAAGAGCTCGATCGTGACCTGCACCTGGCCGAGGAACAGGAGGTAGGAAGGCTGTTTCCGGACTGTGAAGTGGGGGCCGTGCCACCGCTCGGACCCGCCTACGGTATCGAGACCTTTCTGGACGAGGCACTGGTGAGCCTGGCCAATGTTTATTTCGAGGCCGGGGATCACGAGTCGCTGATCCACGTGAGCGGGGACGGTTTTCAGAGCCTGCTCGGCGGTGTCCGGCAAGGCTATTACAGCCACGACGACTGAGCGCGGTCAGCCGCCACGCCTCCCGGCCGCCGCGGCGGGCGGACACGAGCACGGCGCCAGGACATGGAAACACTCGACCAGATCAGCGGTCTGATCGCCCTCAGCATGGGGCTGGCGTGGGCCAGCGGCATCAATCTGTACGCCGCGCTGCTCACCCTGGGCGTGCTGGCCAACACCGGCAACATTGTGTTGCCCGAGCAGCTCGCGGTGGTGGCAGACCCGCTGGTGATGGTGGCGGCCGGTTTCATGTACCTGGTCGAGTTTTTCGCCGACAAGGTACCGGGCGTCGACACCGGTTGGGATGCGCTGCACAGCTTTATCCGCATCCCGGCGGGCGCGATGCTGGCTGCCGCCGCGGTGGGCGAACTCAGCCCGGCGGCGGAGTTGAGCGCGGCCATCCTCGGCGGCGGCATGGCCGCGGCAACGCACGCCGCCAAGGCAGGATCACGGGTGCTGATCAACACGTCGCCCGAGCCGGTCTCCAACTGGTCCGCCTCGATCGGGGAAGACCTCGCCGTGATCGGCGGCGTCTGGGCGGCGCTCAATCACCCCTATGTCTTTCTCGCCCTCCTGGTGCTGTTCCTCCTGCTGCTGGCCTGGCTCCTGCCGCGCCTGTGGCGCGGCGTGAAGGCGGTGATATCCCGGCTGGCCGCGCTCTTCAGTCGCAAGCCGCCCCCGCTCCGGCCGCTGCCCGGACCCGACCGCGACCGGGGCGCGCCCTGATGCCCGGGTTGCTCGACCTCGGCATGGTGACTGGAGCCTTATACGACAAACTGAGGAAGGCTTGACTCGTCCGTCACGCGGTGACGATCCAACCTCTGAGAAGCCGATGATCCACGATGGAGATTGCGGCCCGCCACGAACCCGGCCTCGCGGCTAAAGGCTGAATCGCCCGCAGGGCGACAAATACTACGGCCGCATCCCGCAGTCTGATCCGGTGTTTGCGGTATGGGTGCAGCGTGCGGCGGGATCGGAATCAGCCCGGACGACAATACAGGGGAGCCAGCGAGCATGCAGAACAGAATCCTGATAGGCGGTGCCGGCGACAAACAGATCCGGCTGGACGCGGCGATGGCCAACCGCCACGGCCTGATCACCGGGGCCACGGGCACCGGCAAGACCGTCAGCCTGCAGCTGCTGGCCGAGTCATTTTCACGCATCGGTGTGCCCGTTTTCGCGCCGGATACCAAGGGCGACCTGTCCGGTCTGGCGCGCCCGGGCCGAAAGCATCCCAGGATCAGCGAGCGCCTTGGCAGCATCGGTATCGAGGATCATGTGTTCGAAGCTTCGCCGGTGCTGCTCTGGGATGTGCACGCAGCGCAGGGCCACCCGGTGCGCACCACGGTTTCCGAAATGGGGCCGGTGCTGCTCGCCAACCTGCTGGAGCTGAACCAGACACAGGAAGGAATCCTGCACATCGCCTTTGCGCTCGCCGACGACCAGGGTCTCCTGTTGCTTGATCTCAAGGATCTGCGCGCCATGCTGAACTGGGTCAGCGACAACGCCGCGGAGCTCGGCCGTGTCTACGGCCGCGTTTCGGCCTCGAGCGTGACTGCCATCCTGCGCCGCCTGCTGGTGCTGGAAGAGGCGGGCGGTGATCAATACTTCGGTGAGCCCGCGCTGCGCATCGAGCACCTGCTGCAGCGGGACTATTCCGGGCGTGGGGTCATCAGCCTGTTGGATGCCACGACCCTCTACCACGACGCGCGCATCTACGCGACCTTCCTGCTGTGGCTGCTGTCGGAGCTGATGGAGCAGCTCCCGGAGCAGGGGGATGCGCCAATGCCGAAGCTGGTGTTCTTCTTCGACGAGGCGCATCTGCTGTTCGGCAAGGCGCCGCCGGCGCTGCTCGAGCGCATCACCCAGGTGGTGCGCCTGATCCGCTCCAAAGGCGTGGGGGTGTTTTTCGTCACACAGTATCCGAGTGATGTGCCGGAGGAGGTGATCGGACAGCTGGGCAACCGGATTCAGCATGCCCTGCGCGCCTTCACGCCTCGGGACCGCAGGGCGCTCAGGGCGGCGGCCGAGACCTTCCGCCCCAATCCGGCCTTCGACACCGAGGCGGCGATCGGGGAGCTCGGGGTCGGAGAAGCCCTGGTCTCGACCCTCGATGCCGGCGGTGTGCCGGGCATTGTCGAGCGCACCCTGATCGCGCCGCCGCGCTCCCGCATCGGCCCGCTCAGCGTCGAGGAGCGCGCGGAAATCCTGGAGCGCTCACCGCTGCGCGGCCGGTACGACGAGCCGGTCGACCGGGAATCGGCGTTCGAGCTGCTCAAGCAGCGCGCCGCCGAGATCGAAGCCGACCGCGAGCGGGCGGCAGCGCGGGAAAGTGACCGAGTCGGCTCACGGCCCACGGCGCGTCGGCGCGCAGGCGGCGGTCACCACCGCCAGGGCGTGCTGGAAGCCTTCGCCAAATCGCTGATGCGCAGCATCGGAAGCAGCCTCGGACGGCGCATCGCCCGCGGCATCCTGGGCTCGATCAGCGGCGGCCGCTGAGCCGGCCCGCCGCACGTGCTGTGTGCCCGCCCCCCCCGGGCTCCGCCGAGATGCCCCACCGATCTCGGGCACTGGCTGAAATCACGTTGAAAACAAAAGCGTTATCGGCCCTCGATTTCTCTGAATAATACTTGACTCGATCCGTTGGTTATATACAATGAATACCTGACAATTTTACTCAGGTATCGTCCCCGTGATCAGTGCGGTCATTGGCCGCACGGTCGCGATTGACGGCAACGGAGGTTGTGAATGGCTAGC
>JASFKW010000025.1:0-35044 GCA_050118435.1 Gammaproteobacteria bacterium
CCTCCAGGCGTTGGATGCGACGGACCGCCAGCGGCTGGGGGCGGCGGGAGAAAAGCATGATTAGGAGCGGCACAGCACTGGCACTGCTGGGCGCGGCCGGCCTGGGCTCCGCCGCCGGCGGGATGGCTCTGGACGACGGCGAACTGGCGGCCTCCTGTGTCGCAGCCTGCATATTCTGGGGCGGCTTGTCGCTGGGAAGCCTGGCACTGCTGATGATCCACCAGCTCACCGGTGGCGCCTGGGGCGAGGAGCTGCGGCGCCCTCTGCTCGGGGCCGTCGGCACGCTGCCGGTGCTGATTGCGCTGCTGGCACCGCTGCTGGTCACACCCGAACGCTGGTATCCCTGGGCGCGCACGGACGGCGCCCCGGCTGCGGTGCCGCTGCCCATCCCGGCGTGGTACTTGAACGTACCGTGGTTCCGTGCCCGTGCGCTGCTGTATCTGCTGCTTTGGCTAGCGCTGGCCTGGCTGCTGGGCGCCTGGGGCGGCCGCTCCGCGGCCGTTTCCCGGCACGCCCGGCGCATCAGTGCCGGCGGGCTGATCGCCCTGATAGCCACCACCAGTCTGGCCGCCTTCGACTGGGTGATGTCGCTCGACCCGCAGTGGTACTCTGCGGTATTCGGGCTGCTGGTGGGCACCGGCCAGGTCAGCGCCGCCCTGGCACTGGTGGTGCTGTGGCGGCTGGCTGCGTCGGGCGAGAGCAACCCTGCCGCCGAGCGTCTGCACGATTTCGGCAATCTGCTGCTGACGCTGGTACTGCTGTGGACCTACCTGCTTTTCATGCAATTTCTCACCATCTGGATCGCCGACCAGCCGCGCGAGATCCGCTGGTATCTGCCGCGGCTGCAGAGCGACTGGCGCTGGCTGGGAACGGTGATTCTGACCCTGCATCTGTTCGTGCTGCTGCCGCTGCTGCTGTCGCGGGCCGCCAAGCGCGTCCCCGCCGGCGTCGGCCTGATCGCCGTGTTGCTGCTGTGTGCCCAGGCGCTGTATGCCCTGTGGCTGACCCTGCCGACGCTGCGTCCGGAGGGCTTCGGCATCGGCGCCACCGACCTGGCCTGGTTTGCCGGGGCCGGCGCAGTCTGGCTGGCGGTGTTCCTGTGGCGAAGCGCACTCGCCCCGCTGCCGCCGCCAGCCGGGGCCCGCACCGGAGAGCTGACATGAAACAGCGGGCCAGAGCCAGCGCGCCGCGCACCGCCTACGAGACCGCCGACATCCGAGCTGGCGCGGTGCTGACCGCCGCTCTGGCTGTACTCGTGACTCTGGGCGCGGTCCTGGCACTGCTGCTGCCCTGGCGGCAGGAACCGGCCGCCGGGCCGCCGCCGGCGCAGCCCGGCGCGGCCCTGCTCACCGATCCGGTCGCCAACCTGGCGCGCTTCCGCGCCGGCAAGGCCGGGCAGCTGCAAAGCTACGGCTGGGTCGATGCGCAGGCCGGAGTCGCTCACATCCCGGTCGAGCGCGCCATCGAGCTGCTGATCGCGCAGCACCAGGACAGCGCCGGCGCGGCGCCGCAGGAGCATCCATGAAGCGCCTGAGACGCCTGCTGCTGGCCGGCATCTGCGTGCTCGCGCATGCGGCGGGCGCGGCACCGCCCGACCTGTTTCAGCGCGTCGGCTTCGACCAGATGCCCGGCGCCGCACTGCCGCTGGGCACGGCGTTCCGCGATGCTGACGGCGCCCGGGTGACCCTGGGGCAGTACTTCCACGAGCGGCCGGTAGTGCTGGTGCTGGGCTACTATGAGTGTCCGAACCTGTGCGGGATCCAGTGGCGCGGCTTCCTGGAGAGCGCGCGCGAGCTGGCACTCGACGTCGGCCGCGACTACGAGGTGGTGGCGGTGAGCATCGATCCGGGTGAGACCGCCGAGCTGGCGGCGCGGAAACGGCAGACCTACATCCGCGCCTATGGCCGCCCGGGCTCGGCGCCGGGCTGGCACTTCCTCACCGGCGAGGCGTCCGCGATCCGGCGGCTTGCCCAGGCCGCGGGTTTTCGCTACGTCTACGACCCGGAGCGCGATCAGTACGCCCACGCCTCGGGCCTGGTGGTCGCCACGCCCGACGGCGTGATCGCGCGCTATCTGTTCGGCGTGCGCTTCGCACCCACCGACCTGCGCCTGGCCCTGGTGGAATCCTCTCGGGGACGTATCGGCTCGCCCGTCGACCAGCTGCTGCTGCTCTGCTACCACTACGACCCGGCCAACGGTCAGTACGGCTTGTTGATCATGAACCTGCTGCGCGGCGCCGGGGTGCTCACCGTCGGTGCGCTGGCCGGCTTCGTGGTGCTCAGTCGACGGCGCGAGGCACGGCGTGGCGCCCGCCGGGAACCGCCGCCATGACCAGCCTGAATGGATACCTGGAGGCCGCCAGCCGAACCGGCAGCGAAGTCGACGCCCTGCTGCTCGCCCTGACGTTCATTTCGATCCTGGTGGTGGGCGGCATAAGCCTGCTGATCGTGATTTTCGCGGTGCGCTACCGCCGCGGCTCGCGGGCCTCGCGCGCTGCCACGCCGGCGCGCAGCCGACGGCTGGAAGCGCTGTGGATCACGCTCCCCCTGCTGGTGTTTCTGGGCATCTTCTACTGGGCCGCACGGCTGTATGTGGAGCTGCGCCGGGCGCCGACCGACGCTCTGGAGATCAGCGTGGTAGCCAAGCAGTGGATGTGGAAGGTCCAACACCCCGGCGGGCAGCGGGAGATCAACAGTCTGCACGTTCCCGTGGGCCGGCCGGTGAAACTGGTGATGACCTCGCAGGACGTCATACACAGCTTCTTCGTGCCGGCCTTCCGGGTGAAACAGGACGTGCTCCCCGGGCGCTACACCACGCTGTGGTTCGAGGCCTCGCGCGCCGGGGAGTATGCGCTGCTGTGCGCCGAGTTCTGCGGCACCGGCCATTCGCGCATGAAGGGCCGGGTGGTGGCGCTGCCGGCAACGGAATACGCGCAGTGGCTGGAGGTCAATCCGGGGCCGGGTTCGATGGCCGCCCAGGGTGAGACACTGTTCCGCCGCCACGGCTGCAGCGGCTGCCACGGTGACAGCGCGACGGTGCACGCGCCCAAGCTGGCCGGCCTCTACGGCCGCCGCATCCCGCTCGCCGACGGCAGCCTGATTACCGCGGACGCCCGCTACATCCGCGACTCAATCCTGCTGCCGGCCAAACAGGTGGCCGCCGGATACGCCCCCATTATGCCCTCTTTCCAGGGGCAGCTGGGCGAGGGGGACATCCTGCTGCTGGTGGCCTACATCCGTTCGCTCGGCGCACAGGCGGAGACACAACCATGAGCGCGGTGGCCCCCCCGCTGCAGGCCAGCTTTCTTGGCGCCTCCTACTCCCTGCGCTCCTGGCTGACGACCCGCGACCACAAACGCATCGCTCTGCTCTACCTCGCCTCCATCTCCGGCTTTTTCCTGGTCGCCGCCGTGGCGGCCGCGCTGATGCGCCTCGAGCTGCTGACCCCCGGCGGCGACCTGCTGAGCGCCGACACCTACAACAAACTGTTCACCGTACACGGCGTGGTGATGGTGTGGTTCTTCCTCATCCCGTCGATTCCGGCGACCTTTGGCAACTTTCTCATCCCGATGATGATCGGCGCCCGCGACGTGGCCTTCCCGCGGCTCAACCTGGCGAGCTGGTATCTCTACACGCTGGGCGGCCTGTTCGTGATCGGCACCCTGATCGCCGGCGGTGTGGACACCGGCTGGACCTTCTATTCGCCCTACACCACCATGTTCGCCAACACCCATGTGGTGGCCGCCATCTGTGGTGTGTTCATCGTCGGCTTCTCGTCCATATTCACGGCCCTCAACTTCATCGCCACCATACACCGCATGCGGGCGCCCGGACTCAGCTGGTTCCGCCTGCCGCTGTTCGTGTGGGCCAACTACGCCACCAGCCTGATCATGGTGCTGGCGACACCGGTGCTGGCCATGACGCTGGCACTGGTCGCCATCGAGCGGCTGTGGCGGGTGGGCGTCTTCGACCCCGCCCTGGGCGGCGACCCGCTGCTGTTCCAGCACCTGTTCTGGTTCTACTCACACCCGGCCGTCTACATCATGGTACTGCCCGCCATGGGCGTGGTGAGCGAGGTCATCACCTGCTTCGCACGCAAGCCCGTCTTCGGCTACCGGATGATGGTCTATTCCCTGCTCGCCATCGCTGTGGTCGGCTTTGTGGTGTGGGGACACCACATGTTCGTCAGCGGCCAGTCCATGTACGCCGGCATGGTGTTTTCACTGCTCAGCTTTCTGGTGGCCGTGCCCTCGGCGATCAAGGTGTTCAACTGGACCGCCACCCTGTATCGGGGCTCGGTGAGCTTCGAGGCGCCGATGCTCTACGCCCTGGGCTTCATCGGCCTGTTCATGATGGGCGGCATCACCGGCATCTGGCTGGCCGCGCTGGCCGCCGACGTGCACCTCACCGATACCTACTTCGTGGTCGCCCACTTCCACTACATCATGGTGGGCGGTTCGGTGATGGCCTACTTCGCCGCCATCCACTTCTGGTGGCCCAAGATCACCGGCCGGCTGTACTCCGAAGCCTGGGCGCGCTTCGCGGCGATCCTGATGTTCTTCGGCTTCAACCTCACCTTCTTCCCGCAGTACCTGGCGGGTTTCCTGGGCATGCCGCGCCGCTATCACAGTTATCCGCCCGAGTTCGAGGTGCTTAACGTGCTGTCCTCGGCCGGTGCCTCGGTCCTGGCCGTCGCCTACCTGCTGCCGGTGCTGTACCTGTATTGGTCGCTGCGCCGCGGCGCCGCCGCCGGGCCCGATCCCTGGCGGGCCAGCGGTCTGGAATGGAGGACGGCTTCACCGCCGCCGCAACACAACTTCGATGCGACACCGCGGGTCAGCGGGCCACCCTACGCCTACACGGCCGGAGGAGAGGATGAACCCTGATTCAGCCGGCGCCGTGGCCGAGCAGTTCAGCGACGCCGCGCAGCAGCACGACGCCGCGGCCCTGGGTATGTGGGTGTTCCTGGCCACCGAGGTACTGTTCTTCGGGGTGCTGTTCGCCAGCTACCTGATCAGCCGCCTGCTGAACTACGAGGGCTTCGTGCTCGGCAGTCATCACACCGACCTGCTGCTGGGCACCCTGAACACCGCGATTCTGCTCACCAGCAGCCTGACCATGGCCATGGCGGTACGCGCCGCGGCCCGAGGTGCGCGCCCCGGAACCACCGGCTGGCTGCTCGCCACCCTGCTGCTCGGCGGCGCCTTTCTGGCCGTCAAGGCCGTGGAATATCACCAGGAGTACCTGGAAGGCCTGGTGCCGGTGCTCGCCTTCGACTACCAGGGCGCGGACGCGCCCGGTGTGACGCTGTTTTTCTACCTCTACTTCGTGATGACCGGCCTGCACGCCCTGCACCTGCTGATCGGCATCGGCGTGATCGCCACGCTGGTGGTGCTCAACGCCCGCCGGCGCTTCAGCGCAGGCTGGCACACGCCGGTCGAGCTGACCGGCCTGTACTGGCACTTCGTCGACGTGGTGTGGATCTTCCTCTATCCACTGTTCTATCTGGTGGCGCGCACATGAGCCGGCAGCCCGCCGCCGCCACGCCGGTGCGCCGCTATGTGCTGACCTGGCTGGCCCTGCTGGTGCTGCTGATGCTCACGCTGGGCACGGCCTTCATCCCCCTGGGGGCCTTGAACGTGGTGCTCAACCTCAGCATCAGCGTACTCAAGACCCTGCTGGTGATGGTTGTGTTCATGCACCTGCAGAGCAGCCCGCCGCTGATACGGCTGGCGTCCGCGGCCGGGTTTGTTTGGCTGTCGCTGCTGTTCACACTCACCCTGAGCGACTACCTCACCCGCTGAAACAACTGCAGGCAAGAGACACCGCATGCCGCTGGCCATTGAAGACTATGCCCTGATCGGCAACACCCGGACGGCGGCGCTGGTGGGCCGCGACGGTTCCATCGACTGGCTGTGCGTGCCGCGCTTCGACTCGGCGGCCTGCTTTGCCGCCCTGCTCGGCGACCCGAGCCACGGCCGCTGGCTGCTGGCACCGCGCGGCCGGGTCAGTGCGGTGCGCCGCCGCTACCGCCAAGGCACCCTGGTACTGGAAACAGAGTTCGAGACCGAAGGGGGTGCCGTTCGCATCATCGACTGCATGCCCCACTGGAATGACCGCTGCGAGCTGGTGCGTCTGGTGCAGGGTGTGCGCGGCAGCGTCAGCATGCGCAGCGAGCTGGTAATACGCTTCGACTACGGCACCGTCACGCCCTGGGTGCGCAGCACCGACAGCGGCGTTCTGGCCACCGCGGGACCCGATAGCCTGCAGTTTCGCAGCCTGGTGCCGCTGCGCGGCGAGGACTTCACCACCATCGCCGAGTTCCGCGTCGAGCACGGCCATACACTGCCCTTCGTGCTCACCCACTTTCCCTCCCATCAGGCCCCGCCGCTGCCGATCGACCCGCACGCGGCCTGTGAGGAGACCGCCAGCTGGTGGCGCGGCTGGAGCGGGGCCTCGAGCTACGACGGCCTGTATGCCGAGGCGGTGGAACGTTCCCTGGTTACGCTCAAAGCACTCACCTATGCGCCCACCGGCGGCATTGTGGCCGCGCCGACCACCTCGCTGCCGGAATGCCTCGGCGGCCAGCGCAACTGGGACTACCGCTACTGCTGGCTGCGCGATGCCACTTTCACCCTCTATGCCCTGCTGATTGCCGGCTACACCGACGAGGCGCGCGCCTGGCGCGAATGGCTGCTGCGTGCGGCCGCTGGTGCCCCGCAGGATCTGCAGATTCTCTACGGTCTGGCCGGTGAGCGGCGCCTGAGCGAAGTCGAGCTACCCTGGCTGCCCGGCTACCAGGGTGCGCGCCCGGCGCGCGCCGGCAATGCCGCCTTTTCGCAGCGCCAGCTGGACGTCTACGGCGAGGTGTTCGACGCACTGCATCTGGCGCGGCGCAGCGCACTGCAGCCGACTCCGCACAGCTGGGATCTGCAGCGCGTTCTGCTCGATTTTCTGGAATCAGCCTGGAGCGAACCCGACGACGGCATCTGGGAAATGCGCGGACCGCGGCGCCATTTCACCCATTCCAAGGTCATGGCCTGGGTCGCCTTCGACCGCGCCATCAAGGCGGTGGACAACTTCGGCCTGGAGGGCCCGCGATCGCGCTGGCAGACCTTGCGCGACAGCATCCACGAGCAGGTGTGCCGGCGCGGCTTCGATCGCCAGCGCGGCACCTTCGTGCAGCACTACGGCAGCAGCAGCCTGGACGCCAGTCTGCTGATGCTGCCCCTGGTGGGTTTTCTGCCCGCCGACGACGAACGCGTGCGCGGCACGGTCGCGGCCATCGAGCGCGAACTCACCGCGGACCACGGGCTGGTGCTGCGCTACCGCAGCGACCAGGGTGCCGAGGACGGCCTGCCGCCCGGGGAGGGCGTGTTTCTGCCCTGCTCGTTCTGGCTGGTGGACAACCTGGCTATGGCGGGCCGCACCGAGGAGGCGCGCGCGCTGTTTGAACGGCTGCTCGATCTGCGCAACGACGTCGGGCTACTGTCGGAGGAATACGATCCGCAGGCCCGGCGCCTGCTTGGCAATTTCCCCCAGGCCTTCACACACATTGCACTGATCAACAGCGCGCGCAACCTGACCCGCAGCGGGGGTCCGAGCGAGCACCGTGCGCGCGACGAGCACCACCCGGGCGCACCGACCTGACGCACAGCACCCCCACGCCGCCCGGCTCGCAGGCCACCGCCGCACCGATGTCCTTGCTCGGTCTCACCACTCGCGAAAAGGCGCGCTCGGGAGGTACCTCGGGGTACCGGGCACGCCATCGTGAAGCGCCATGGGCAGCACTTCGGCCAGATGCAGGGCTCGCCGCCCGGTGGACTGGGCGATCTGCTCGCGGCAGGCATAGCCGTCGGTCACCACCAGCTGCGGCGGCGCCGCGGCGCGCACCGCCGGCAGCAGCACGCGCTCGCCGCACTGCATAGCCACCTCATAGTGAGAGGCCTCGAAACCGAATGGACCGGCCATGCCGCAGCAGCCGGTCTCGGGCATGTCGAGCTGCAGCCCGATGCGCGACAGCAGCCGCTTTTCGCTGTCGAAGCCGATCACGGCGTGGTGATTGCAGTGCACGTGCACCAGGGCACGCCGCTCCATCCGCGGCGGCTGATAGCCAGCCGACTCGGCGAGATGCTCCCCCAGCATCTTCGCCTGACGTGCGCGCCGCGCGGCGCGGGGGTCCCCGGGCAGCAGCCGCGGCAGCTCGTCGCGGAAGCTCGCGATGCAGGCCGGTTCCATGCCGACCACCGGCATCTCACGGTCGAGGTAAGGCTCCAGCACATCCAGAGTGTGGCGCAGCTGTTTGGCCGCGAGGTCCAGCCAGCCCCAGGCAAACAGCGGCCGGGCGCAGCACAGGAGTCCCTGCGGCACCTCCACCCGGTGTCCGGCCGCCTCCAGCACCTCGACCGCGGCTGCCGCGGTCTGGGGATGAAAGTGGTCGTAGTAAGGTGTCCGGCCACAGCAGCAGCGGGCTGCCGTCGGGCCGCTGCGGCCCGCGACGCCGGTACCAGCGCTGAAAGGTTCGCGGCGCGAACCGGGGCAGGTGCCGCTGCCGGGCAACCCTCGCCGCGGCCTTCAGCAGACGCCCCAGGCCGGGCGCGTCGCCCAGGGCGTTGACCAGCCGCGGGGCCCAGGCCGCCGCCCGCGCCCAGTAGTGAATGAGCCCGGGGCGTAGGCCTCGCGCTGGCGCAGCCGGCCGCGATGCGCCGCTCCAGCTCGGCGTCATCGGTCGCGCTCACCCAGAAGCGCCCGCCGTCGTAGGTCAGCACCTCCAGCGCCTCCACGTTATCGGCAGTGCGTCCCGCCATGACCGAGTGTACGCCGCATGAGTTGTTACCGATCATGCCGCCCAGAGTGCAGTAATGACGTCCACCGCGCCGGCGGCCAGCATGCTGCGGAAGTACCCCAGGTCATAGCCGTACTCACCGGCCGTCACCTCCACGCCCGGCGGCACGCGGTCGCGCAGCAGACGCAGGCCGGCGAGATCGTCCGAGCTGACCGGCTCTTCGAACCAGCTCACCGCGGCGTGTTCGAGAAACTGCACACCCAGATCCAGGGCCTGCTTGCGCGCATAGGCGCCGTTGGCGTCCACGTACACCTCTGCCTCCATCCCGATCGCCTCACGCACCGCCTGCACGCGGTTGAGATCGTCACCCGGATGGGTGCCGACCCTCATCTTCACCCGCGGGATGCCCGCGGAGACCAAGTCGGCGAGCTGCCGCTGCAGCCGCGCCAGCGGGTAGCTGGTGAAGCCGCCGCTGCCGTAGACGGAAACGCCATCGCGACAGGCGCCGAGCAGATCCACCAGCGGCAGCCCGAGCAGGCACGCCTTGAGGTCCCACAGCGCGGTGTCCACGGCGGCCACCGCGGACGCGCAGACGCCGGGCCGGCCCAGGTTGCGCAGCGCCGACACCATCGCCTCCCACAGCTGCGGCGGGGCCGTGGCGTCGCGGCCCCGCACCACCTTCGCCAGGCTGCCATCGACCAGCCCGCGGGCAGGCGCGTCGGTGTAGCTGTAGCCGCAACCCCACTGGCCGGCGGCGGCCACCCGCACCAGCACCAGCGTGGTGCTGTCCCACGCCAGGGTGCCGTCGGCCTCAGGGGCGTCGGTCCGAATGCAGTAGGCCGAAGTCCCGAGCCGTTCGATGATGGTGCTCTCGGACATGCGGGACCTCAGATGAGCTCGCGCACCTTGTCGGACAAGACCGTCAGGGCGATCTTGTCCCGGTTGGGTGTGCCGCGCCGCAGGGACTCGGCGAACTTGCGGCTCTGCTCCAGGCTGACCTTTGGCGGCATCGGCGGCTCGTGCGGGTCCACCAGGGCCTCCACCACCACCGGACCCGGCTCGGCCAGCGCCTGGTCGAAGATGCTGCCGCATTCCTTGGGATTTTCGATGGTATAGCCCTTGGCACCGCAGGCCCGGGCGAAAGCCGCGAAGTCGATGGGCTCGAGCTCGCAGCCGAACTCCGGGTTGCCGAGAAACACCATCTGTTCCCACTTGATCTGGCCCGGGGTGTTGTTCTTGATGATGATGACCTTCACCGGCAGCTTGTGTTTGACGCAGGTGGCGAGCTCGCCCATCAGCATGGCGAAGCCCCCATCACCCACGAAGGCCACGCACTGGCGTTGCGGCCAGGCGACCTGGGCGGCGATCGCGTAGGGAAAGCCGTTGGCCATGGTGGCCAGGTTGCCGGAAAGGGTGCACTGCTGGTTGCGCCTGACCGGGATCTGGCGCGCATACCAGGTGGCGATGGTGCCCGAATCGCAGGTGAACACCGCGTCCTCGGCAAGCCGTTTACCCAGCTCCCAGGCCACCACCTGCGGTTTCATCGGCGTGTCCGGCTGGCTGCCCCGCTCCTCCATGAGGGCGTTCCAGCGTTCCATGCCCTGCTGGGCCTTTTCCAAGAAGCCGCGGTCCTCGTTGCGTCTGAGCAGCGGCTGCAGGGCGGCGAGCGTCCCGGGCCCACAGGCTGACATTGTGGCCCGGCACGTTGCGCTTGCTGGCGTCGCCCTCTTGCACGGCTTCGCTCTGCAGATCCACCGGCATGGACACGTGGGCGACCCCTCGCCGGCTCAAGGCGTTGCGGCAGGCAAGCTCGGTGACGTTGCGCACATGGGTGGGACTCATGACCCGCGTGTTGTACACCGCCACGTCCATGAACAATTTGTCTAGTTCCACGTCCTGCTGGGTGTGCGTATGGATCAGGTCGTGGAGCTGCATTCCAGTCAGCGCCACCACGGGCACGCCGTCCAGCTTGGCGTCGTAGAGCCCGTTGAGGAGATGGACGCCACCCGGACCGTAGGTGGCCAGGCAGCAGCCGAGCCGACCGGTGAGCTTCGCGTAGCCACAGGCCATGAATGCGGCTGCCTCTTCGTGACGCACCTGCACGAAACGCACCCGACCCTGACGCGTGCGCAAAGGATTCAATGATGCCGTTGATGCCATCTCCGGGGAGACCGAAGATCACATCCACACCCCACTCGTTCAGGGTGTCGATGAGCACGTCCGCAGCCGTTGACGCCATGGGTGAACCTCCGCCGTTGTCGGTTGGGAAAACCTCGAGGAGACGGTCCGCGTCTCCCACCTGCCCCGAAAACCGGCAGGAGCCGTCGGGCGAGCCGGGCAGATAGACACAGCGTCTGGTGAATACTGCCCACTGCAGACCGGAGATCACCTAGTCCGATCTTCTAACGCACGGAAGATTAATATTTTTCTTGGCTGGCGCGCCTGTTGCTAGTGCTTATCCAGGCTTTGGACAAATCGAGGCGCGTGAACAATGAGAAGGACACTGCTGTTTGCCGCCACCAATCTGGCCGTACTGACTCTGCTGTCGGTGGTGCTGAACCTGCTGGGCGTGGATCAGTGGCTGTATCGTGAAGGCTTCGGGCTGAACCTCCATGCGCTGCTGGTTTTCTCGGCGATCTTCGGCATGGGTGGCGCTTTTGTTTCTCTTGCACTCTCCAAATGGATGGCCAGAACGGCCATGGGCGTCAAGGTGATCGAGCGGCCGGCGACTTACCAGCAACAGTGGCTGGTCGCCACCGTCGCGAGCCTGAGCCGCAAGGCGGGTATCGGCACGCCCGAGGTGGGCATCTTCCAGTCCGATGCGCCCAATGCCTTTGCCAGCGGGATGAGCCGGGACGATGCCCTGGTGGCTGTCAGCAGCGGATTGCTCGCGCGGATGCAACTCTCGGAGATCGAGGCGGTACTCGGCCACGAGATCACTCACATCGCCAACGGCGACATGGTGACCATGGGCCTGCTGCAGGGCGTGATCAATACCTTCGTGATATTCCTGGCGCGTGTTGTCGGCTATGTGGTCGACCGCTCGCTGTTCGGTGACGAGCGCGGCATGGGCATGGGCTATTTCCTGACCACCATCGTCGCCCAGATCTTTCTGTCCCTGTTCGCGACGCTCATTGTGATGGCCTTCTCGCGCTGGCGCGAGTACCGCGCCGACGCAGGCGGTGCACGGCTGGCGGGCCGGTCCAACATGATCGCGGCCCTGCGCCGCCTGCAGGCGGTCCACGGGGCCCGGGATCTACCCGGCAACCTTGCCGCCTTCGGCATTTCCGGCCGAAGCGACGGCGCCCTGGCACGCCTGTTCATGAGCCACCCGCCGCTCGCGGAGCGGATTTCCGCCCTGGAGCGCTCTGCTTCTGGGCCGCGCGGCGCAGCCCGTGTCCGGGGCTGAGGGGACATGAACGGCGGCGACCGAGGCGCGCCGCCGGGAAGTGAACTTCCAGGGGGATCCTGTGGTCTTTTGACGCAAAGCCCGCAGAGGCTGTCCAGCTGATTGTCTGTTGCGCACACGAAAACACGATGAACAGGAGTCCAAAGTATATGTACGGATCTGAGCCGACACCCAGGCCGGCGACCGCTCCCGCCACTGACGGAGACGCCCTGCGCGAGGCGTTCATCCAGCTCAGAAGGCAGATCGAGACGCAGATTCTTGGCCAGGCGGAGCTGGTCGAGCACCTGCTGATCGCGCTGCTGGCCGACGGCCACCTCCTGGTCGAAGGCGCGCCGGGCCTGGCCAAGACGCGTGCCGTGAAGGCGCTGGCATCGGGCCTGGAGGGTGACTACCACCGCATCCAGTTCACGCCGGACCTGCTGCCGGCCGATCTCACCGGAACCGAGATCTATCACCCGCAGGACGGCAGCTTCCGCTTCGACAAGGGTCCGGTATTCCACAACCTGGTGCTGGCCGACGAAGTGAACCGTGCGCCGGCAAAGGTGCAGTCGGCCTTGCTCGAAGCCATGGGAGAGCGCCAGGTCACCGTCGGACGCCAGACCTATCGGCTGCCGCAACTGTTTCTGGTCATGGCCACCCAGAACCCCATCGAGCAGGAAGGCACCTACCCGCTGCCGGAGGCGCAACTCGACCGCTTCCTCATGCACGTGCCCGTCGGCTATCCGGATGTCGCAACAGAGAAGGAAATTCTCGCCCTGAATCGCGCCGAAGCCAGGCAGCGCCTGCCCGAGACGGGGCCGGAGCGGCTCAGCCAGCAGGACGTCTTTGCCGCGCGGCAGCGCATTCTGCAGCTGTTCATGTCGCCGGACCTGGAAGACTATCTGATCCATCTGGTCATGGCCTCGCGCCGCCCCGAGGCCTATGCGGACGAGCTGAGCGATTGGCTGCGTTACGGCGCCAGCCCTCGAGCCACCCTGGCCCTGGATCGCTGCGCCCGCGCCCGGGCCTGGCTGCAGGGTCGCGACTATGTGACGCCGGAGGACATTCAGACGATCGCACCCGATATTCTGCGTCATCGGGTGCTGCTGTCGTACGAGGCGGAGGCCAAAGGCCGTACGGCGGATGAGTTCATCGACGCCCTGCTTGCGCGGGTCCCGGTGCCATGAGCTGGTGCGGCGCGGATCAGGCCGCTTCGGTGAGGACGCCTCCGGCGAATGTGCTGGCCGCGGCCGTGCCGAAAGCAGCGGCCAGGAGACCTCGATGACTTACAGCGAAGGCATTCTGATCGTGGGCGCGGGCCCGGTGGGCCTGAGCGCGGCGCTGGAGCTCACACGCTTCGGCGAACGCGTGCGGATCATCGACCAGAAGACCGAGCCCTCGCGCTATTCCAAGGCCATCGGGATCAACACCCGCACCCTCGAGCTGCTCGAACCCTGCGGAGTGACACCCCGACTGCTGCAGCAAGGCATCAGAATTCCGGGCGTACAGTTTGCCACCGACGAGCGGCCCCTGTTCAGCATCGATTTCTCGCGTCTGCCGCACCGTTACAACTTCATGCTCGGCCTTGCGCAATCGGAAACGGAGCGCATTCTCGAGGCGCGCCTGGCGCAGTTCGGGGTTGGCGTCGAGCGCGGGGTGAAATTCCAGCAACTCCGGCAGGACCCTGACGGCGTCGTCGCGCTGCTCTCAGACCACCGAGGTGGCAGCGAAGCACGCGCCCGCTACCTGATCGGCGCAGACGGCGCACGCAGTCGCGTACGCCACGCGCTCAGCATTGCATTTCCCGGCACCACGATGCGGGGGCGCTGGAGCCTCGCCGATATTCGCGCCGGTGCTGCACGCGATAGCGCCGCCCGGGTCATCGTCAGGCCGGATGGTATGCTGTTTATGCTGCGTTTCCAGGACCGGCTGTATCGGGTCGCGAGCAACAGCCCCGGCGTGCTCTCCCGCCTTGCCCCTGCGCTGCAGATCGAAGAGGTGCTGTGGCAGTCCGATTTTAGCGTCAGCCACCGCCAGGCGGCGAGCTACAGCCGTGGCCGGGTGTTCCTGGCCGGCGACGCCGCCCACATCCATTCGCCGCTGGGCGCCCGGGGTATGAACCTGGGCATCGAAGACGCCTGCACGCTGGCTGTCTGCATGGCCAACGACTGCGCGCAGCGCTATGGCGAGAGCCGGCACCGCGCCGGGGCTAAGGCCATCCGCATGATCAGGGCTCAGACACGGCTCGCCACCGCCTCGACACGCGGCGTCATCCTGGCGAGGACACGGGTCCTGCCCCGGCTGCTGCGTATCGGCGTGCTGCACGATGCGCTGGTCAGACGCATGGTCGGACTCGGCTACGCGACGGGAGCCTGCGACCAGCCGCCCCCGGTCCGGCGCCGCAGCGGCGCGGGGTTGAGGGTGCAAAGGAGTTGAACCCGGCCTGCGCAAACCACACTTACTAAACCGGAACAAAGTAAGCGGACATCGTGATACGGGACCGTCGGCGGCAGGGACGCCGCCGTCGAGCCTACAGGGATGTATTCATGGCGTGTCCCGTAGAACCCTGTCCGCTTACTTAAGTATTCCTTAGTAAGCCATTGCCAGTTACTGACGTTCGATGCACATGCACAGAGAGACATCCAGCTCGGGAGCCGCGCGACAGGCAGGTGTGGCAGTCGGCGTTTCCGACCTCATCAGGCTGCGCGAGGAGGCGCGACGCATTGACATCGCGCCACGGGGCAAAGTGCTGGCCACGCGCAGCGGCGGGCATCTGTCACGTTTTCGCGGTCGCGGCATCGAGTTCGACGAATCACGGCCCTACGTGCCGGGCGACGATCCACGCAGCATGGACTGGCGGGTCACGGCCCGCACCGGCAGGACACACGTCAAATGCTATCGCGAAGAACGCGAACGGCCGGTGTGGCTGCTGGTCGATCTTGGCCCCAGCATGCGCTTCGGCACCCGCACCGCGTTCAAAACCGTAATCGCGGCGCAGGCCGCCGCGCTGCTCGCCTGGGCGGCGGCCGAGAAAGGCGACCGCGTCGGCGGGCTCATCTACGACGAGACCCGCCATTTCGAGCGCCATCCCGCGCCGCGCACCCGCGGCGTGCTGCCGCTGTTGAACGCCCTCGCCCAGCGGCCGCTGGCGGCCGGCCGGCGCGGCTATGCCGACTTCGACGCGGCGGCCGAGCATCTGACACGACTGGTGCGGCCTGGCAGCCTCGTGTTCCTGCTCAGCGACTTTCACCAGGCACCGGGGCACAATACCAGCTGGCTGGCGCGTCTCGCCGCTCACAGCGAAGTGACACTGATCGAGGTCGTGGACCCCATCGAGCTGAGGGCGCCACCGGCGGGACGCTACCCGGTCAGCGACGGCGTGCGTTACGCATTCTTCGACACCGGGAGTGCCCCGCGGCGCAACGCCTATCAAAAGTACTTCGCCGAGCACTCGGAACGTCTGACTGCCCTCGCCCGACGCCATCAGGCTCACCTGCTGCGCCTGCGCACCGACGCGCCGGTCGGATCGGCCCTGGCCCGGGGGCTGCGCCCGCGCTTGAACGGCGGACATCGTTCCGGAGGGCTGCCATGAACACCCCCGCGAATGCAGATGGCCTGGCGGGGCTGCGCGGCTACCACTTTCCGGATCCGGTCTCCTGGTGGCCGCCGGCGCCGGGATGGTGGCTGCTTGCGGCCCTGGTGCTGGGACTGACCGGCGCCGCGACCCTGGCGCTGCTGCGAAGGCGGCGGCGTCGGGCCGCGCTGCGCGCCGCACTGAGGGAGCTGGACGCACTCAGCAATGGCGACACCGGTCGCGACCCGGCCGAGCTCACGCGGCGGCTGTCGCGCCTGCTGCGCCGCTACGCCCTGACGCGCTTCCCGCGCCGCGAGGTCGCCGGTCTCGCCGGCGAAGACTGGCTGCGCTTCCTGGACGCGCATGGCGGCGACGCCGCCTTCAGCCGGGGCATCGGACGCCGGTTGCAGGACGGCCCCTACCGTCCCGGCGGCGAGACCACCGCGACGCGTGAGCTTGTCGCTCTGGTGAGGAGCTGGATTGTGCGCAACGCCGGTGGCCGAACATGACGGGTGGGACCCTGACGCTCGCATGGCCCTGGGTACTGCTCGCCCTGCCGCTGCCCTGGGTGATGCGGCGCCTGCTGCCTGCGGCCACGCCCGCCGCAGGCAGCGCCCTGCGCGTTCCGTTCTTCGACAATCTGCAGCGCCTCGGGGCCGCCGGCAGGGCGGCCCACAGCATTGCCCGCCTGCGGCTGGCGTGGCTCGCCTGGATCCTGCTGGTGGTCGGCGCAGCGCAGCCGCAGTGGCTCGGCGAGCCGGTCGAGCTGCCGGTGTCCGGACGCGACCTGGTGCTGGCCGTGGATGTCTCGGGGAGCATGGCGCAAGAAGACTATTCCCTGAACGGACGCTCGGTCACCCGCCTCGACGTCGTCAAGGCAGTGGGCGGTCGCTTTATCGAGCGGCGCGAAGGCGACCGCCTCGGGCTCATCCTGTTCGGCAGCCGCGCCTATGTGCAGACACCGCTCACCTACGACAGGCAAACGGTCGACCAGCTGCTCAGGGAAGCCGTTGTCGGCCTGGCCGGCCGCGAGACCGCCCTGGGTGATGCCATCACGCTCGCGGTCAAACGACTGCGCGAACAGCCGGAGGACAACCGCGTACTGGTCCTGCTGACCGACGGCGCCAACACCGCCGGCAACATCGCGCCGCGGGCCGCCGCGCGGCTGGGGGCCGCGGCCGGGGTCAGAATCTACACCATCGGCATCGGCTCGGGGCGGGTCGGCATACGCACACCCTTCGGCACCCTGATGCAGGTCGGACGGGACCTCGATCCGGCGACGCTCAAAGCCATCGCGGATGCCACCGGCGGGCGCTACTTCGAGGCTACCAACACCGAGCAGCTGGAAGAAGTCTACGCGGATCTGGACCGGCTCGAGCCGAGCGTACGCGACAGCCGCAAGTATCGCCCGATGAGCTCGCTGTATCCCTGGCCGGCCGGCGCGGCGCTGATCATAGCTCTTGCACTGCTGCTGCAGGGGCGCATCGCCGGTCGCGCCAGGGCCCGCGGAATGGAGGACAACGCTCATGAGCCTGCCTGAGCTGCAGCTGCTGCGTCCCGCCTGGCTGCTGGCGCTGATACCGCTGGCGCTGGGTCTGTGGCGGATGTGGCGCAGCAGCGCCGGCACCACCGCCTGGCGCGGCCTGGTTGACCCCCATCTTCTGCCCCATCTGCTGGTGGGTGAGGATGGGCGGGCCCGCTGGCTGCCGTTGACGCTGCTGGCGCTCGGCGGCCTGACCGCCGTCCTGGCGCTGGCCGGCCCGGTGTGGCAGCGGCTGCCACAGCCGGCCTACCAGCAGCAGGCGGCGCGCGTCATCGTCGTGGACATCTCGCGCACCATGAACGCGACCGATCTCCCACCGTCGCGGCTCGCCCGCGCGCGCTTCGAAATTCTGGACCTGTTGCGGCGGTTCAGGGAAGGCCAGACGGCGCTGATCGCCTATGGCAGCGAACCCTACGTGGTCGCCCCCCTGACCAGCGACGCCAGAACCATAGCGGCACAGGTTCCGAGCCTTGCGACCGACCTGCTGCCGGTGCAGGGCCCGAAACGCACCGACCTTGCGCTCAAGGAGGCCAGCCGGCTGCTGCGCCAGGGCGGCAGCGTGCACGGCCGGGTGATTCTGCTCACGGATGCGCTCGAGCGACCCGCCGCGGCGCTCGACGCGGCCCGGAGCCTGCGCGCCCGGGGCTACCGGCTGTCGGTGCTGGGCTTGGGCAGCGGCGACGGAGCTCCGGTGCCGCTGCCGGGCGGAGACTTCCTGAAGAGCGGCGACGGTGCCGTGCTGATGCCAAAGCTCGACCGCGAAGTGCTGCAGTCGCTCGCGGCGACCGGCGGCGGTCAGTACCTCACCGCCACCCTGGACGACCGGGACATCGAGGCACTGGCACGTGAAGCACCGCTGCAGCGGGCAAAGGCGGCTGCCGAACCGGCCAGGACCGCCGATCAGTGGCGCGAAGAAGGGCCCTGGCTGTTACTGGCGCTGCTGCCGCTGGCCGCGGCCGCCTTCCGCCGCGGCTGGCTGAGCCCCCTGCTGCTGTTGCTCCTCATCAGGCCGGCACCGCCTGCCGACGCCGGCGTCTGGTCGGACCTCTGGCGGCGCCCGGACCAGCAGGCCGCCCGACTGCTGGAGCAGGGGCATGCACAGGACGCCGCACAAAGCTTCCAACGGCGCGACTGGCGCGCCGCGGCCGCTTACCAGGCGGGCGACTACCAGCAGGCGCTCGAATCCCTGGAGGCAGTGGGAAACCGGGATGCCTGGTACAACCGCGGCAATGCACTGGCCCGTCTCGGCGACTATGAAAAAGCGATCGAGGCCTACGATCGCGCGCTGGCCGAAAACCCTGACGATGCCGACGCGCGCCATAACCGGGAGCTCGTCAGACAACTGCTGGAACAACAGCGCCGACAGCCATCACAAGCCGAACCGTCGGGACGTCAAGAGGATGCCAGCGGACAGGGCGGGACTTCGGAGCAGCAGGACCGGGCCCAGGTCGGTCACCAGAGTGCTATCCGGGGTCCCGGCGAAAGGAGCGACGCCGGGAGCAACGGACAGGCACCCTCGCCCGCTCAGCCCCAGCACCAGACCGCCCAGGTGAAGGAACCGCGCGGACCGGACGAGCGGCAAGAGCCGCAGCCGGACCAACACGCCCATTCCGAAGCGTCCACGGCGGCGAGGTCCTCCCGGTCACGCCAGAAGGGGGCAAAAGCAGGGGGCGCCGAACAGCACCAGAGCGAGCAGAAGCCGACCGCGTCCGCACAGAACGAAGACGAGAACGCCGGCGCTGCGACTGACGGGCAGCCTGTACCCACGCAGCCGGGCGCGGCGGCGCATGGCAGGGCCGAGTCGGTCACGCCCGACGACGGAACGGCCCACAGCGGCGCCGAGCCCAGCGCGGCGGATCTGCTGGGCGACAGTGAACCTCAGAAATCGCAGCACCAGCCGGGGGGCGCATCGCGGGACTTGCCCATGACGGAGGCGCAACAGGCAATGGAGCACCAGTTGAACCGTGTTCCGGACGATCCTGCAGGCCTGCTCCGCCAGCGTTTTCTGCTGCAGCATATGCGGCGCAACGGACAACTGTAACCCGCAGGAGGTGGTCGTGATGTCAAACTGTCTCTGCTGCCAGTCGGCTAGGCGTCCCACGCGCGCTGCCGACTGGCCCGGCGCGCTGTCGCGCATCCTGCTATTCGTGCTGTCTGCCTGCCTGCTTTCCGGCCAGGCGCTGGCGCAGGACCTCGATGCGCAGCTCGATCGCACCCAGATTGCCGAAGGCGAAAGCGTCACCCTGCGGCTGAGCACATCGGGTGATACCCAGGGGAGTCCCGACCTGAGCCCGCTGACGCGCGATTTCGACATACTGAGCCAGGGACAGAGCACCCGGGTGAACATCATCAACGGCCGCAGCTCGTCAACGCGCGAATGGCGTCTGGTGCTACTGCCTAGACGCAGCGGCGAGCTGACGATACCGCCGCTTGAGCTCGACGGCATGCAGAGCCGGCCGTTGCGTCTCTCGGTGCTGCCCGCAGGCGCACCCCAAGCGAGTGGAAGCGGTCGGCGCCAGCCCGTCATGCTCGAGATCGAAGCCGACCCGCAACAGCCCTATGTTCAGGGCGAGGTTTCCTACCGGGTGAAAATACTGTCCCGGGTGCCGTTGCGTGAGGCGAGCCTCAATCAACCGCACGCCGACGATGCCATCGTCGAGCGCCTGGGTGAGGACAGCCGTTACACAACACAGCGCAACGGCGAAACCTACCAGGTCATCGAGCGGCGCTACGCGATCTTCCCGCAGCACAGCGGGACGTTGAACATCGAGAGTCCGGTCCTCAACGCTGCTGTGCCAATACAGGACTCGCGCCGCCGGGACCTGCGTGGCCGTTTTCCCGGCGGCGATCCATTCGGCGATATCGAGAAATTCTTCGGGCACAATCCCTTTGCGGGCTTCCCCGGCATGGGCGACCTGTTCGAGGAGACCCGCCCGGTGCGGATCCGCGGCCGCAGTGTGACGCTCGATGTGCGCCCCCAGCCCGCTTCCAGCCAGGGTCCCTGGCTGCCGGCCCGGAATCTCAAGCTGAGCGAGCACTGGTCGCCCGATCCGCCGGTGTTTCGAGTCGGGGAGCCCGTGACCCGCACCGTCGAGCTGATCGCCGAAGGCCTCACCGCGGCCCAGCTGCCGGAGTTGGCGACACCGGTTCCGGACGGCCTGAAGGTCTATCCCGACCAGCCGCAGAACGAGACCCGACCGCGGGGCGACCATCTGCTCGCGACCCGCAGCCTGAAAGCGGCACTGGTGCCGACCCGGCCGGGGCGGCTGACCCTGCCCGAGCTCCAGGTACACTGGTGGGACACCAAAACGCAACAGCCGCGCGTTGCGACCCTGGCGGCGCGCACCATCGACGTGCTGCCGGCAAAGCCCGGTGCTCAGGGGACGCCCGCGAGCCCTCGCCCGGCGGAGCCGACGCCCAGTGCGGGCACGCAGATAGCTGAACGCCCGACAACCGCGTCACCAACGGCCGCGCCGGACGATGCAGGGGTCGAAGCGATCGGCTGGCAGACCTCCTACTGGCCCTGGATCACTGCCGGGGTCGCCCTCGGCTGGCTGGTGACGCTGGTCCTGTGGCTGCACGCCCGCAGCCACAGGACGGCGAGCTCGGGCGCGCCCCCAGCCGCCGCGCGCACCGAGCCGTCACGCCCGCAGCGTCTTGGCCAGAGCCGCAAACGGCTCAGGGACGCCTGTCTGTCGAACGACCCGAAGGCCGCGCGCGCAGCGCTGCTCGACTGGGCGGGCGCACGCTGGCCCGACAACCGGCCGCGTGGGCTCTCGGAGCTGGCAGGACGCTTGGCCGCCGAGCCGGTGAGCACCGAGCTCATTCGTCTGGATCGCGCCCTCTATGGCGCCGGCGCAGCCGATCACTGGGTCGGGCGCCATGCCTGGGCTGTGCTGGAGCGGGCGCTCGGCGACGCGCCCTCAGGCAGCGGCAAATCGGGGTACGAGGCGCTGCCCGACCTGTACCCGCAACAGGGGTGACGGCGGGAAATCCGAAACGCCGTGCGGCGCCGTTATCGGCGGACCTTGATGTTGTACTTTTCGATCCGGTAGCGCACCTTTTCGCGCGTGGTCTTCAGCATGCGCGAGGTCACCGCGACGTTGTTGTCGTGCCTGCCCAGCATGGTTTCGATGATGCGTCCGACCATGTCGTCCAGGCCCATAGAGCCGTCCAGCGGCAGACACAGACGGTCCTCCTGTAGACTGGCCCCCGACGCCTCACCGGCCGGAGCCACGGACCCCAGCTGCAGCCACTCGAGCGGGAATCGCTGGTCGCTTGCAAACAGCACGCAACGCTCGATCACGTTACGCAACTCGCGGACGTTGCCGGGCCAGCTGTACGCCTGTAGGCGCTGCCAGACGGTCTGCGGAATCTCCCTCACCTTCTTACCGGCGACGGCGTTGTATTCGGCGACGAACAGAGGCACCAGCTCATCGATATCGTCGATTCTCTCCCGCAAGGGCGGCAGCTGCAGCTTGAACACGGTCAGCCGGTGGTAGAGGTCGGCACGAAAGCCGCCGTTGCGGACCTCGGCCTCGAGATTCTGGTTGGTCGCCGCGAGCACCTGCACATCCACCTGGATTTCGCGATCGCCGCCGAGTCGACGCAGACTGCGATCTTCGATCACCTTGAGCAGCTTGGCCTGAAGATCGATCGGCATCTCACCGATTTCGTCGAGAAAGATGGTGCCGCCGTGAGCCTGTTCGATCAAACCCCGCCGGCGTCCTCTGGCGCCGGTGAAAGCCCCCGCCTCGTGACCGAACAGCTCGGATTCGAGCAGCTCGCGCGGCAGCGCCGCGCAGTTGACCTCGACCAGCGGGCCTTCGGCGCGCGGACCGGCGTGATGCACGATGCGCGCGGCCAGACCTTTGCCGGTTCCGGTTTCACCGGTGATGATCAGGGCGCTGAAAGGAACCTGCGTGAGCCTCTTCAGCAGATCGCGGACGGCGCTCGCTGCCCGACTGCGCCCGACAAAGGATTCGGGCCCGTAGCGTCGCGCGCGATTCTCGCTCTCATCCTTCAGGCGACGCTGAGCGCGCGCGCTCCGCGCGGCGCCTTTGATCACCAGGTCCAGATGATCCTCCTCACAGGGTTTGGTCAGAAAATCGAAGGCGCCAAGACGCATGGCGCGCACCGAATCCGGTACCTCACCGTAGCCGGTGAGTAACACCCATTCGCCGGATCCGCCCCTCTGCCGGATCTCATCCAGGAGATCAAGACCATTGCCGTCGGGTAAGCTGATGTCCGACAGCACCACCAGGGGATCCAGCTCACGCTCGAACAGCTGGCTGTGAGCCTCAGCAAAGGTCTTGGCCCACACCACCTCCCATGAGGCCCGACGGTAGTGGCGCACCAGCTCAGAGCCGAGCAACTGCTCGTCCTCGATGATCAACAGTGTTTCAGACATGCTCATCCTTCGTGCAGGGCAAATCGAGTGCGACGCGAGCCCCGTGCGGCTCCAGATTCGAGATCCTGATACTGCCACCAAGCGAGCGCGCGAAGCGCTGGATCATCGACAGACCGAGCCCGGTTCCCCCGACCCGCTGGCTGACAAACGCCCGGATGCCGGAATCGAGCAGCTCCTGGGGAAAGCCGGGACCGTCATCGGAAACGCTCAGGTGCAGCCTGCCGTCGTCCGCCCGCGCCTCGATCACAATCCGCCCCGCCCGGTCACCCAGCGACTGTTGCGCATTCAGCAGCAGATTCAGCAATGCCTGGCGAAACAGCCCATCCGGCAGCCAGCATACGATCGCCTCATCAATCCGCTGCTCGATGTGTATCTGCGCCGGTATCTGGTAACGCGTCACCGTCACCAGGTTGGCAACCGTGCGGGCGACGTAAACGTTGCGCGCCGGTTCCGGTCTGTGCCGCGACTGCTCGAGCAGCGAATTGAGCACCGCGATGATGCGATCGACCTCGTCGGCAACCATTTTGATGCGCGCCATATCCTCAGGCGACTCGACCCTCTGGCTGAGCTCCTCGCTCAGATGCCGGAATGCCAGCTTGACACCCGCGAGGGGGTTGCGCAGCTCGTGCGCAATGCGCGCCATCATTTCGCCCACCGCGGCGAGGCGCTCGGCGTTGGCCAGATTGCGCTGCTGCTCGAGCAGCGCGCGGGTGGCATTCTGCACCTGATCCTGAAGATCCTGCTCGCGCCGCGCGTGCTCCTGCTCCAGCTCGGCCAGTCGCCCCACCATGGCGTTGTAATTCTCGGTCAAAGGGCGCAGCAGGGGGTCCACGGCAGCGACAGGCGCCGGTGAGGTGTCCCGCCGGCCCAGCAGCGTCATCAGAAAACCGAGATGCTTGAGGGGGGCGAGGATTCGCTGCCTCAGCAGGTAGATCAGCAGCATCGCGCCGGCCGGAAACACCACCAGGGTGACAATACCGAGCTCCAACTCCGATGAGGTGGCCCGTGTGATCTCTTCGAGCAGGCCCTTGTGTACCAGAACCTCCTGAGCGAGCACCTTGCGCAGCTGCGACAGCGCGAGAATCAGGGCTTCTTCAGGCGCCGTGCTGGTATTGGCCAGCAGGTCGCGGGCAGCTGACAGCGCATCGGCGACATCACCGGCCACCGGTCCCGGCATGGTGCGGATGGCCTCCAGCCCGACGCGTATTTGTTCGCGCTCCTCGTCGCTCAGAACATCCTTTTCGCCGAGACTCTCCAGGAGCTCCCGCTGGAGCTCGAGATTGATGGTCTGTAGGCGAACCATGCGATCGAGCTGCAGATTGACAGGTGCAAGCTGCTCGTGAGCCTTCCAGGACAGAACAACCTGAATGGCAAGAGACAGGACCAGCAGAGCCCCCAGCAGCGCAGCCGGCAACCCCAACGACATGTAGTATTGATAACCGGAATCGCCGGCTGCCTCGGACACTCGCTCATCTCCCACGAGATTCCAACCTGTCGGCCGAGGCCGCTTGCAGCGCCTTGTCTGCCCCGGCCGGTTTTTCCTGCTCGACGTCCACTTTAGCCTGTGCAACCAGCCGGCGGGTCGTGCCCAGCGGCAGATCCAGCTCCGTGTAGCGCAGCGCTCCCTCGGTTGCCTCCAGCGCCCTTCGGGCTCGGTCCTTGTCACCGGACTTCAGGTGATCCCTCGCCTCGTCGAGGTGCTGCTTTGCACTATCGGTCGGCATGATTTCGATGAGCTCGTCCAGCGATGCATAGATGGGGACCAGATCCGGAAGCACATCCTCGGTGTTCTCGTATTCCAGATGCTTCTTCGCGACCCAGATCCGGTCCTTGATCCGACTGATCGGCAATGCTGCCTGGATAATGTCCATCAGTTTGCGAGCCTGGTCGAGCTCTGCACCGGCTTCTTTGAGGTTGTTGTCACGAATATGCGCGCGCGCCTGTGTGATATGACGCAACACCTTGACCCCCGCCGATGAGATCACGGCCTCCTCCTGCGGCGTGATGGCCTTGTGGGGTATCACCGTCACTTCCTCCTGAAGGTTCCCACCGAACGCCGGGGATGCAAGCATGCCCGGCCCCATTGCACACAGCGCAACGGCCATGCAAAGGTGTTTACCGCTGACTCGGAACATGGCGAATACTCCTGACATCGAAGGGGTTGAAACGCTACAAACCCTGGCACATGCCATGCCAGACTGAAAATCTCCGTCGGTTCCGTAAACTGCAGAGCGGCATCCGAAACGTACGCGGGCAATATTGCCATGCGTTGGGGAAAAATACCCAGTGCAGTGGGAACGACAATGCAGTGAACCTGCCGTCAATCTCCCAGCAGCCACGGCGTCAGACGATGCGTGCCAGGTAGAGCAGCAGGTAGATACCAAATGCGACCAGGGCCAAAGTCAGCACCAGGGCGAGCGCCGTTCCGCGAAACTCGATGTCTTTGTGCGATGCAAGCTGCGCTCGCACTCGAAAGAAACGCACTGCGCCAGCCACGATAACCAGTACGCCCAACAGCACCAAAGCCACGCTAACATACTCCGGGCCAGTGGTTCGGGCGACAGCCGGGCGTCCATTGGTGAGCACACCGTGGAGGTTCCGCAGAAAGATGTCGAACTTTTCCACGATGAATCCGAGCACCATGACGGTAATGCCCGTGCGCACCCAGGCGAGGTAGGTACGCTCGTTCGCCGCATGGTCACGGTAGCGTTCTATCATGTTTTGCAGGCTCCATACGCGCTGTGGGGTCGCCGCCCCGCACGGTGAAAACCGACTGCCTCTGGCACGAGCGCGGTGAGTCTAGCATACCGCCTCCCACCGGAACCGGCATCCCGATTCACACAGGTCCTGTTCAAAGACCTGTTGGGCGCTGGCACGGCTCAACGCGCAATCACGCGGGCAATAATCCCCGCGGGCGTGTCAAAGTACGCGCTTACGCCCCGCTCCCCGCTGGAAAACCCTCGGCTCGCGCTCGACTGCCTGCTGGCATGTTTGCTGCAACTTCATGAGCAACGCATCCGCATTAATCTGTCATCTGAATAGCACCGCGGCCATGAATGAGAACGCCAGCCGAAGTCCCCAAGCGAACCGGTCCGCTCCAACGCCCCGCCTGACGACGATCTGGTGGACACTGCTGGCCCTGCTCCTGGTTTGGAACTTCGCAGGTATCCTTTTCCGACCCTCGGAACCGTCGGTGGCTACCGTTCCGTACAGCGTCTTCGTCCAGCAGGTAAAACAGAATAATGTCGGTGTAGTACGCATCGTTGGCAGCAGGATCGGCGGCACCTTCAGACGGCCGGTGCACTGGCCGCCAGCTGCGCCGTCACCCTCGGTGAAACCCGACAGTCCCGCAGCGCCGCCACCGGGCCCTTCCACCGGCCAACCCCAGCCCCACCGAAAAGAGAAAACGCCTGTCACCGGAGAACGGCTGCGCGAGCCGCCCGCCGGCTGGCCGTTCGCCGCCGAACAGACGCTCGAGCCCGCCGATTACGAGGCCTTTGTCACTACTTTTCCCGAAACCGTCGGCGACCCGCAACTTTTGCCCTTGCTGGAGGAGCACGGGGTGCAGGTCAACGCCGAGCGGCCAGCCAAACCCTGGTTGTTTACGCTGTTGATAAATGTGCTGCCATTCGCTCTGCTGATGGGCTACTTCTGGTGGATGGGTCGACGCGCGATGAATCAGCAAAGCAGTATATTCGGCATCCGCAAGAGTGGCGTGAAACGATTTGACAGTCACAGGACAACCGTCTCTTTCAGAGACGTTGCCGGTGCCGACGCAGCCAAGCATCAGCTCCAGGAAGAGGTGGATTTCCTGCGGCATCCGGAGAAGTACCACGCACTGGGCGCCAGGATTCCGCGCGGCGTGTTGCTGGTTGGGCCTCCGGGAACCGGCAAAACGCTCCTGGCCCGCGCAGTCGCCGGCGAAGCCGGTGCCCCCTTCTTCAGTATCAACGGCTCGGAGTTTGTAGAAATGTTCGTAGGCGTCGGTGCGAGCCGCGTCCGCGACGTATTCAGGCAGGCCAAGGAGACTTCACCCGCTATACTGTTTATCGACGAGCTGGACGCCGTCGGACGGCGACGCGGCGCGGGCCTCGGCATGGTAAACGACGAGCGTGAGCAGACCCTGAACCAGCTTCTGGTGGAGATGGACGGCTTCGATGTCAGTGAAAAAGTCATCGTCGTCGCCGCAACCAACCGCCCGGACGTGCTGGATCCCGCTCTGCTGCGACCGGGCCGGTTCGACCGTCAGATCGTCGTGGATTTGCCCGAGGCTGCGGGACGCGAGGAGATTCTGCGCATCCATACGCGCAGCATTCAGATTGCCGCGGATGTCGACCTGCGGATACTCGCCAGCATCACCACAGGCATGAGCGGAGCACAGCTTGCAAGCCTGTGCAACGAGGCCGCCCTTATTGCCGCCGGTAAAGGCCGCGACCGTGTGCACCAGGCCGACTTCGAGAGCGCGCTGGACAAGCTCCGCCTCGGCGACGTGCGTGCGTTGGTGCTCGACGAGCACACCCGTCAAGTGATTGCCTGCCACGAGAGCGGCCATGCCCTGGTCGCCTGGCTGACACCCGGTGCCGACACGGTCCACAAAGTGACGATCGTGCCGCATGGACAGTCGCTGGGCGTCACTGAACAACGCCCTGGCGCCGATCAGTACAACTTCCCGAAAAGCTATCTGCTGGCCCGGCTGGCGGTGCTGCTGGGTGGGCGCGCCGCCGAGGAGCTGGTTATCGGCGATATCACCACGGGCGCAGAGAATGACCTGATCGAAGCCACGCGCCTGGCACGCCACATGGTGATGTCCTGGGGAATGAGCGACCTCGGGCTCGCCGCCCATCAGGACAGCAGCCCGAACCGCTTTCTCGGATATGAGCTCGCACGTCAGCCTGCCTTCAGCGAGCACACTGCCGCGCGAATCGACCGGGAGGTACAGCGTCTGCTGACGCAACAACACGAGCGCGTGACCGCCTTACTCCGGCGCGAGCGCGACAAGCTCGAGCGACTCGCGGCCCGCCTGCTCGACCAGGAAATCATAAACCACGCGCAGCTGATCGACCTGCTCGGCCCGCGGCCGGAGCCGACCCGAGTTGCAGCCGGAGGCGCCCATGACCATCCGGACAAGCCGCCGGTCGCCGCCTGTCACGACATCGGCCTGATGCCACACGCGCGCCCACTCGCCTCCCCTTCTGATCGGCACTGATGTTCGACCGCGTCCCCCATCGGCCTGTCACATTCGTGCTCTTCGGCGCCGCCGGCGACCTGTCGCACCGGCTGATCCTGCCGGCACTCTATGCGCTCTACCATCAGGGACAGCTGCCCGATCGTTTCGCGCTCATCGGCACGGACCGCACTTCCCTCTCCCGTGCAAGACTCGCGGCACAATACCGTGCTTCGCTCGCACAGGAGCACGAAGAGCTGTCCGACGGCAGCTGGAGGGATTTCGCCGACAACATCCTCTATCTGCAGGGTGATCTGGGAGATCACGGGCTCTTCGCGCGCGTAAAGGACCAGATTCACGCGCTGGAAAAGCGCTGGGGTGCGAAGTCCGAGCGCGTGTTCTACTTCGCAACGCCGCCAGGGCTGTTTGGGCCGATCGCCGACGGACTGGCCTCGGCCGGGCTGCACCGCGAGCGTGAGCACACCAGAATAGTCGTTGAAAAACCGCTCGCCAGCGACCTGGAGTCCTTTCTGCAGATCAACGCTGCGCTGGGTGCGCATTTCCACGAAAATCAAATCTATCGTATCGATCACTTTCTCGGCAAGGAAACCGTGCAGAACATTCTGGCTCTGCGTTTCGCAAATCCGATCCTCGAGCCGGTCTGGAATCGCAACTATGTGGATCACATCGTGATCACTGTGGCCGAGACACTGGGAGTGGAACATCGTGCCAGTTACTATGAACACGCCGGCGCGCTGCGCGACATGGTTCAGAATCATCTGCTGCAGTTGCTGTGCCTGGTCGCCATGGAACCGCCTGCGGTATATGAAGCCGACGATATCCGTAACCGCAAGATGGACGTCATGCACGCACTGCGACCCATCCCCGAGACCGACATGGGGCGCCATGTGGCCCGCGGTCAGTACGCCGCAGGCTGGATCGGTGGAGAGAAGTTCCCCGGCTATCGCGACGAGCCCGGGGTGCGACCCGACACGGCCACCGAGACCTATGCGGCGCTCAAGCTGTATGTGGACAACTGGCGCTGGCAGGACGTGCCGTTCTATCTGCGCACCGGCAAGCGGATGGCGGCAGCAGTTTCGGAGATATCGATGCGTTTCAGACCGGTGCCTCACCGTGCGTTCCCGAACACGCTGGCCGACAGCGCGCGTCCGGTGAGTCTCATACTCAGACTACAGCCCGATGAAGGTATCCGCTGGCGAATCTACGTCAAGGAACCCGGCACGCTGCTGCGCCTGCGCACGGTCAACATGGATTTCAGCTATCGTAATACCTTCAAGGTGCGCACGCCGTCAGCGTACGAGACCTTGCTCAGGGACCTCATGGCCGGCGATGCCAGCCTGTTCATGCGCGGCGATCAGGTCGAAGCCGCCTGGCGGCTGCTGAATCCGGTGCTCGATTCATGGGCCGCGAACCCGCCCAGTGATTTTCCCAACTACACGGCCGGAACCTGGGGCCCTGAAAGCGCGGAGGCCCTGATCGCCGCCGACGGAAATGCCTGGTACACACCCGAGCCCGGCGACCATGAATCCGACTGAGATCATTCACCTGCAGGCGCTGAGGGTCGGCGGTATGGGTGCAGCCTTACCGGGCACCGACACTTCTCCGGACGCCGGCGTACTGCAAACTTCGGCCCCCTCTGGTCGGCAAGCAGCAGGATGTGCCGCATCGCGACCGCTAGCGGGAAATCCGACAACCTTCACCGCACTGGTCTCCGCCGACAGACACGAGGCTTTGTCAACGCAGGTTACCGTAATGTGTGGCACACCGGACGGATGGCAGGACCCGGGCTTGACCGTGATCTTTCCGGGTTGCCACAAGACCCACCGACGTGACCAAACGCAACCGGGGCTCGCCATCCTGCGCGCCCCCGCTCCGCCGAACAGCGACGCCGGTGTTTGAGCATCTGCTTCAGGTCGCCGAGCCGTGGCTCGAACGCTACGGTTATGCCGCCGTGTTCGGCGCCTTGTTCCTCGAAGGCGTCGGGATACCTGCACCGGGCCTCACCTTCCTAATTGCAGCCGTGATGATGGCGAGTCGCGGCCTGATGCACATCGCGCCGGTGGTGGGCCTGGCGCTGATCGGTATTCTCTCGGGGTGCCAGCTGGCCTACGTTATCGGCAGGGCCGGCGGCCGGCGCACGCTGCTGCGCCTCGGACTGGTGAATCGGCAGCGCCTGCAGCGGCTGCAGAGCCTTTTCGCGCGATGGGGTCCCGCCCTGCTCGTGGTAGCTCCCTTTCTCGATGGCACACGCCAATACGGATCACTGGTCGCCGGTTTTGCCGACATGGGCTGGGGCCGTTTCGCGCTCTTCAACCTGTCCGGTGTAATTATTTGGATCGGGAGTTGGAGCATTGCCACCGATGTGCTCGGGCACCACCTGGAACCTGTGCTCAGGTTCGCGGACAGCTGGGGTCCGTGGCTGCTCGCAGCGCTGCTGGCCGTGCTCGTCCTGTTACTGATCCGCGAGCTTGGATATCGACGTGGCAGACCCTAGTACTGTTGCAATATGATATCAGCGGGTTCAGCGCATTTTTGATCCAGCGCTACGACGCAGATCGCAGCGCATGTACGATCCAGGGCGGCTGCCCATTTGATAGCCTTTACCATATTCGGCTGAGACGGAAATGAAACGCGATTAGCTCTCCCGTGTTTTCAGCGTCGGGACCGAATGGAAGTTGGGGATTGGTATAGATCACATCCTCGCCGAAATCCCATTCCACCGCACCATCGACCCGCCAGGCATTGTCGAACCGCCTCCCCAGACCCAGGGTAATGTGATGTTCGGCGATGGTGTTCAGCAAGGGGTTCAGGTTTCTGTCCGGGATCGGATTACGGCTGTAGTTGTAGCCGCCGCGCAGCACCGTCCTGGCGTCCCACTGATAGGCGAAGCCCAGGGACAGGACATACTGATCGCGTCAGTTGTGGTCGGCCAACAGAACCAGTGTTGCCGGCGCAGATGGGTTATCCGGATCCCGGGCCTCCAGGGTGCCCTGACTGACCGCGGCAGACCCGTTGATCCAGTTCAGCTCGGTGGCGAGCAATAGTCGCGTGCTCTGCTGATAGGCGACGCCGATGCCGAATTCCTCGGGTTGATCCACACCCCTCGCCTCGGCATCGCCGTAGACAACCTTGCCCAGACCCAGCGCGGAGTAGTCTGCGGTCACTCGACCGCCGTCCAAATCGATGTCAACCTTGCTGTTGTACGCGGCGCCGATCGTCAGCCTGGAATCCGGTTCAGCTCCCATGCCGACTTGCTTGCGCGACTATCGTTGCGTTTGCAACTATATAGTGGCGGTGATATAGTTGTATATGCAACCATCAAGGTTTTACTATCAGCATAATGGGAGAATGGCTATGACGATATTTCGACGCATCCATCGTGACGATATCCACGCCCACCTGCAGGCGGGCACCCCGATGCACCTCGTCGAGGCCCTGCCGGAGAAGTACTTCCGGGAAGGTCATCTGCCGGGCGCGGTCCAGCTCAATCACGATGAAGTCCGGGAGCGGGCCGACGTCCTGTTCCCGGTGAAAGACAACTTCATTGTGGTTTACTGCGCAAATGCGGCCTGCCGCAACTCGCGCATCGCCGCCCAGACGCTCGCCTCCCTCGGCTACACCAATGTGGCCGAGTACGAGGAGGGCAAACAGGACTGGATCGAGGCCGGCCTTCCGATTGAAAAAGAGCAGGAAGCGGCCTGAGTCGCGCTCGACGGGCACCCAGTCGCGGGGTGCCCGTCGACCTGGCATCCCGCGAGCACGGCTAGCGTTGCAGTACGTAGGTCCCGGGAGCCTCGGCGAGCGGCCGATAGGTTTCGCTGCCCATTGGCGGCGGCGGCGCTTGTTTCCCGCAGCGGTATTTCAACCAACTCGACCAGTCATCCCACCAGGAGCCGGCCACTTTGTCGAGGGAGGCCTGCCATGCCTGCGGATCTTCCCACCGCGTGGCATCGCCGGCCCAGTAGTGGCGTTTCGGTGGCTGCACGGGCGGGCTGAGTATTCCCATGATGTGTCCGGACGTCGCGAGCACATAGCGTACCGGACCCTTGATGCTGGAGCAGATCCTGAACGTGGAAAGCCAGGGTGTAATGTGATCCTGCTCGGTTCCCACGACATACAGGGGCTGCGTGATTCTGCCAAGGTCTATCGGACGTCCGCCCAGCCGCAGTGCATCCCGCCGGATCAGTTTGTTCTCCAGATACAGATTCCTCAGGTAGAACGTGTGCATGGCCTTGGGCAACCGCGTGGCATCGGTATTCCAGTAGAGCACATCGAAAGGAGGCGGCGTCTCGCCGTAGAGATAGTTGTGGACCCAATAGCGCCAGATCAGACTGTTGGAGCGCAGAAGCCGAAACGACGCCGCCATGCACTTGCCGTCGAGATAACCGCTCGGCGCCATCAACGCCTCGATGGCGTCGAGGCTCTCCGCGTCGAGGAAGACGTCGATGTCTCCCGGCCGGGAAAATTCGACCAGCGTCGTCAGCAGGGTGGCGTGCTCCACGACTGCCCTGTTATCCGGCTGGGTTTCCCGGCTGAGCCAGGCGAGCAACGCCGCGACGATGGTACCGCCGATGCAATAGCCTGCCAGATGCACCCGAGGGACCCGGCAGATGTCGAGAGCAACCTCAACCGCCTTGAGCGCTCCCTTGAGCATATAATCGTCCAGCGTGGTGAAGCGCGCTTCGGGGCCCGGATTTTTCCAGCTGGTGATGAACACCGTGAAGCCCTGATCAACGAGGAAGCGCACCAGACTTTTGCGGCGCTCGAGATCCAGGATGTAATACTTGTTGATCCAGGGCGCGACGATCACGATTGGAACCGCGTGGACCCGATCCGTGGTCGGTGAGTATTGGATCAGCTCCAGGACCTCGTTGCGGAATATCACGGCACCGGGGGTCGTGGCCAGATTCTCGCCGAGCTTGAACTGGCGTTCGTCGACCATGCTGATTGTCCCCTTGCCGGCGTCCGCAAGGAAGTTCGCCGTTCCGCGCAGCGCGCTCATCCCCCCGGTCTCCACAAAACGCTTGATAGCGACCGGATTGCTCCAAAAGAAATTGGAGGGGGCAAGCGCATTCAACACCTCGCGCGCCCCGAACGCCGCCCGTCGGCGTGTCTTCTCATCGACCCAGGGTGTCTCGAAGATGGCATCTTCCAGCCAGTGGGTGTATAGGAGGTAGGTCTCTTTCAGCGTATCGAGGAAGGGATTTTCGATCCAGGCGGGGTCCTCGAAGCGCTCATCGTAGCGGGCGGGCGGAACCAGATCTTCGTGGTCGACGGCACCGGTCAGCCGCTGCCAGGTCTGCAAGGCCCAGAATTCCGTCCAGAGCTTCGTCGCCTCCTCGCCGAGCCTGTACGGGTGTGCCAGCCAGGCGTTGAAAACCTCCCACGAAGCCGCGTAGATGCCAAAGGGGTCGAAGGGAGTACGCATGACGGCTATGCCTCACCGATCACAAGCTCCAGTGTGGGACCGACAACGCTATGATGATCCTGAAGGCACGGTTCAGTCAAACTACCACTTCATCGCCGGTAGGCGTGGTTCTTGCACGCCGCCGAACTCACGCGAATTCGTGGTGCTGCCCGTTTTGATTCAGGTTCGGGTGTCGAAAGCGCCAAGGGTGGAAGCCGCCCGTGTCGGAGCCGGGCCCGGGGACGCCGATCTCTGGTCCTTGCCCCTCATTACACCGCGATCACAGCGCGCGGCTTGAGCACGCAACTGCGAACGGCTGGCTCAGACTCGTGGGGCCCACCGCGGCAACTCACGCAGCGGGCCCCGCGGGTTGAGCCATCGGCTCAGTTTTCGAGTGCACCTATGGACTGACCGACTTTGTGGCCGTCAACCGCTTCCACAAGACGAGCTCCCACGACACGAACCCGGTCCCCGGGCGACCAGGTTCGACCAGGTGAGCGAACGACCGTCTCCGAGCCGTCGTCGTGCGCGACGCGGTAAGCGGCATCAGTCAGGCCAGTAGCCTCATGAGCCTGCCCGCCGACGAGCCAGCCGAGGCCTGCACCCACGACACCACCGATGGGCCCGCCGGTTGCGGCACCGGCCATGAAACCGGATAACCCACCAAAGCTGCTGCCCGGCAGGGTGTCCGGAACATCACCCGTTACGGTGTCAGCCTGGGCCACGCCCGCCTTGAACAGCAAAGTAAGCAGTAGTGAAACGCTGCGCCTTTTCATGGTTCATACCTCCTGGGGAATTGACCTTGCCGATGCCAGCCGCTGTCAGCGCAGGACCGGGTAGTACGTCTTGAACACCATGCCCTTGCCGGCATTGGCCGAATGGCAGCTGGCGCAGCTTGCCTCGGGCGCCGCCTTGGCCGATTCGAGATAGGGCGGCGCATGATGACCGAAGTTGAAGAAGCCCCAGTCATTGGTGTCCTTGAAGCGCCGGCTGTCCTTGACCATCACGTCCATACCGTGGAACTCACCGGCAAAATAGCCGCGGCCGGAGGGGGCGGTCTTCGAGCCATCCTCGAAATCGCCTTCCTGCAGCAGCACCAGCTCCTTGGCGATCACGGTACCGTCGGGGAACTCGCCGGTACGCTGGTAGACGGCAAAAGCGTCCGGATTGACATAGACGTGGTGGTATTCCGGGAATCCGGCCTTACCGTTATTGAGACCGTTCGGGGTCAGCGGGGCACCGATGAACACCCACTCGCGGAAGCCCTCGGGCAGCCGCAGATCGTCCTGCTCGTTGAAGGTGGCAGCACCGATGCTGGCATCGGCACCGGCGGTCGCGGCGAACAGTCCGGTGGCCAGGGCGGTGGACTGGAACAGTGCTTTGAGTACAGGTTTCATGACAGATCTCCTTCCTTCAGTGGTTGGTTACGGACGGCTGCGTCAGGCCGCCGCCGGTGACAGGTTGACGACGGGGAAATCGACCTCTGTGCCCGCCACGCGGTTGACGTAATTGGTGAGCACGTTGAGGGCGACGTGTGCGACGATCTCGATGATCAGCTCGTCGTCCAGACCGGACCTGCGCGCGAGCGCGAGAGCGCTGTCGCTGAGATCCGCGCGGGACTGCACGATCCGCAGCGCCAGCTCGGTGGCCGCGTCGTCCTTCGGATCGCTGGCGCCGCCGTGACGCGCCCGGTCGATGTCTTCGTCGCTCAACCCCACGCCGTGGCCCAGGGCGGTGTGGGCACTCAGGCAGT
>JASFKW010000026.1:0-33845 GCA_050118435.1 Gammaproteobacteria bacterium
CGCGGAAGGGGTTCAGGAGCCGCTGTGCGTAGCAGTTCAGTTTCATGGTTCGCCCCTGCGCCAAGGCTCCGCTACAGGGGCGCGCAAAGCCCACCGGCACGTGCCGGCGGGGGGCCCCGATGGGGGGCGCGGCCCCGTCGGGTGTCCAGGCAGCGGTTCACGGTGAGCTTCGAAGGCTCGGGTCTACTGATTTCCGCGCCCATGCTCGACGCTACTATAGGATCAGGCCCCGACAGGCCGCAACCGATTGCCGACCGCCGCTTCAGGGGGCCGCCGCCAGCCGGGCTGTTATGTCATCGGCGACGCGCACCGCGTTGAGCGTACAATCGTTCAGGGCCACCCCGCGGTAAGCATTCCCGGTGAGGTATAGCCCCGGCAGCTGGCTCAGCCGGGCTTCCAACCGCTGCAGGCGCTCCTGGTGTCCCACGGTGTACTGACAGATCGCCTTCGGCCACTGGAAGACCTGCACAAACACCGGTTGCACCTCGATGCCGAGGATCTCGGCCAGCTCGCGGCGCGCCAGCTCGACCAGGTCCGTGTCGGGCAACAGGGCGAGCTCCGGCCGACGCGCACCGCCGATCAGAGTGCGCAGCAGCACGCAGCCGGGCGGCGCGCGGTGGGCAAAGATGCTGGACGTCCACAGACTGCCGAGGATCTGACGCCGCTCCTCGCCGGGCACCAGAAAGCCGAAACCGTCCAGCGCGTTCGGGAGCTGCCCCTGCTCGAATCCCAGCCCGACCACCGATACCGGCGCATACTCGAAGGAAGCGAGGATTTCCGACAGGCGTGCGTCCAGCGCGCGCAAGGGTTCGACGGCATCCACGGCCTGCGTGGCGAGCACGAGCAGGTCGCAGTCATAGGGCTCGGCGCCGGATGCGAAGCTCAGCCGGTAGCCCGCGGCGGTTCGCTCCACGGCGGCCAGGGCGCTGCCACAGCTGATTTTACCGGCAAGCGATTGGGCCAGGGTGTCCGGCAGTACGGAGAGTCCTGCATCGAAGGAGGTCAGGGTGCCGCCCGGGCCGGCGGGACCGCCCCCCTCGGCGCGGCGACCGCGTTTCAGCTGCAGGGTGATGAGGGCGCGAATCAGACTCCTGTAGTCCTGCTCCAGCTCGGCGATGCGCGGAAAGCAGCTTTTCAGGCTGAGGCGTTCCGGGTCTCCGGCGTACACACCCGCCACCATGGGGTCGAGCAGGCGCGCGGCGGCTTCGCGCCCCAGACGGCGGCGGCCGAACTCGGCCACCGTGGGATCGCTGCCCGGCGCGCTGACCGGTGCCCAGAGCTCGCCGATGATGCGCAGGCGCGCCGGCAGCGACAGCAGTCTCGAGCGGAAGAACGCCGGTGGGGAGCCCGGCAGCTGGTGCAGCTCGCCTTGGGAGAACACGAAGCGCCGCGCGGCCGCCGCACGGGCACGCAGCAGCCGGTCCTCGAGACCGAGCTCGCGGCACAGCTCGAGGGTCGAAGGCTTGGAGTCGAGGAAGCCGTTGGGACCGGCTTCACACAAAAAGCCGTCGCGCTGCGCCGCCCCGATCTTGCCACCGGTCCTTGCTTCGGCCTCGAATACACGCAGCTCGCAGGCCACCCCGGTCGAGCGCAGCCGCTTGTCGATCTGGTAGGCCGTCGCGAGGCCGGAGATTCCGCCGCCGACCACTGCAATCTTTTTCATCTCTTCCTCGCTGGCTCCCCGTCGAGAACACCCGCACGGTGGCGATGCACGCGCTGGAGATGGTCCCCGGTGAGCGTTGTGCCCGCCCGGGGCCCGCGGCGAGGCCCTTTTCCTGGTATCCCGATACGCCAGCGGAATTCGCCGCACCCCACGGTGCTTCAGTCCGGCCGAAGCATAACCCAATCGCGGCGGGAACGCGCCTCCCCGGCATGCCTTACAGCCGCGGCTGGCCTCAGAGGCGGCTTGGCGCAGCACCGGGCCGGAGAAAATTTCGAGCCGAAGAAAGGAAAGTCAGCCGAGATGCGGTCGTCATTGCGGGGCGCGGCGGAGCCGCCTCATAGTGTAGAATCCCGCGCTCGGGAATCGCCGGATTACGAAAACGTATTCCTCGGCACATGCCGTCGCGGTGATCGGACAAGTATTACTGAAGGCCGCGATGACAAAGCCTCATGTCTCTCCAGGGGACCCCGTGGATATCGGGCTTGACGGCCGCCTCCCTGCGGCTGAGACCCGTAGACACACATGAGGCTTTGTCGACCTACGGCCCAGTAACGAGACCTGGTCCGCGGGCGAGACAATTTCCGTGGAGCCCCGAAAAGGCTTCGCGATTGGTGGCCCGCTGCGGGGACGAGCGGGCCACGGTTTCTCGAGCTCGAACGAAATCCGGCCTCGCTGTGTTGGCCTCGCGGGTCGGCTCAACCGGGAGTCAACCATGAAATGGCTCGACAGAATTCCGCTTTCCCTGCTCCTGCCGGTGGCCATCTTACTGGCCCTGGCGCCCTTCGCGCCGGAACCGCACCTGTGGCAGAAACTCAAGATGCTCTTCAACGGGACCCTGTCGCGGCCCATTGACATCTTCGACCTGTTTCTCCACGGCGCGCCGCTCGCCGTGCTGGTGCTCAAACTGATCCGCATGCGTGCTCAGCGGTGAGCCGCGCCTCGCCCGAGCGGAAACCGGATTCTTGGGCCGTCTCTCCGCATCCTCCGGCGCGCGCGAGCGCCTGCACCGGATTCTGCAGCGCTACGCCCGCGTGGAGCCGCAGGAGGTCCCTGCGGTGCTCTGGGCGTTCAGTTATTTCTTTGCGCTGTTGTGCAGCTACTACATTGTCAGGCCGATGCGAGACGAGATGGGCGTGGCGGGCGGCGTTGAGCACCTGCAGTGGCTTTTCACCGGCACCTTCGTTTCGATGCTCGCCGCCGTACCCCTGTTTGGCTGGGTGAGCTCGCGCTATCCGCGCCGGCGTTTCATTCCGCTGGTGTACTATTTTTTCGTTGCCAACCTGCTCCTGTTCTTCGTGCTGTTCAGAAGCGAGGTCACGCACGCCTGGGTGGCGCGGGCGTTCTTCATCTGGGCCAGTGTCTTCAATCTGTTCGTGGTGTCGGTGTTCTGGAGCTTCATGGCCGATATCTTCACCAACGAGCAGGCCAGGCGGCTGTTTGGCTTCATCGCCGCCGGTGGCACCTGCGGTGCGCTCACCGGACCGGTGATCACGAGCACGCTGGCGCTGCCGCTGGGCGCAACCAACCTGTTGCCGGTGTCGGCGCTGTTCCTGCTCTGGGCGGTCTTCAGCGTGCATCGACTCGCCGCCTGGAGCGAATCGTCTGCCGCAGCCGGAGGCGATCACGCAGTCCCGGGCAGGCGGCGGGCGATGGGGGGTGGATTGTTCGATGGTATCCGTCTGGTGATGCGGTCACCTTATCTGCTCGGCATCTGCGCCCTGATGCTGCTGTTCACGACCCTGGCGACCTTTCTGTATTTCCAGCAGGCGCAGATCATCGCGGACCGCTTCGCCGACCCTGCCAGGCGCACCACGGTCTTTGCAGGCATCGATCTGGCGGTGAACACCTTGACTATACTTGTTCAGGTCTTTGTCACCGGCCGCCTGGTGAAGGCGGCGGGGCTCGCCGCGACGCTGGCGCTGCTGCCCCTGCTGCTGGCCGCGGGGTTTCTGGTGCTGGGTTTCGCCCCCGTGCTCGCGGTGTTGGTCGTGGTTCAGGTGGTTCGCCGGGCCGGCAATTACGCCATCATGCGGCCCGCGCGGGAGATGCTCTACGTGGTGCTTGAGCCGCAGGAAAAATACAAGGCGAAGAACTTCATCGATACCGCGGTGTATCGCGGCGGTGACGTTGTCAGCGCCTGGCTGTACGCGGGCCTGCGCGGACTCGGCTTCGGTCTGGGCGAAATCGCCTGGCTGGCGGTGCCGCTGGCGGGCCTGTGGGGCTGGCTGGGTTATGCGCTGGGCAGGCACCAGACGGCGCTGGCACAGAGACAGGGGAAGGCTGGATGAGCGGTCGCGTTTACTGCCCCGGGCGGAGAGCCTTCATCAAGCTGTGCACCGCGACGGGTCTGGCTCTGACCGGCATGCCCGCCTGGCCCCGGCTCGGCGCCGCCGAGCTGATCACGAAGCCAATTCCCGCCACGGGAGAGCGTCTCCCCGTCATCGGCATGGGGACGTCGCGCACCTTCGACGTCGGCAGTGACCCGCAGGCCAGGGCGGTGCTGCTGCCGGTGCTGCAGGCGTTCTTCGACAAGGGCGGCGCCGTCATCGACTCCTCGCCAATGTACGGATCCGCCGAGGAGGTTATCGGCGACCTGCTCCAGCGCGTCGACAACACCGGCGCTCTGTTCGCCGCCACCAAGGTGTGGACCTACGGTCGGCAGGCGGGGGTGGAGCAGATGTTGCGCTCCCAGCGGCGCATGGGCGTGGAACGCTTCGACCTGATGCAGATTCACAATCTGCGCGACTGGGAGGTCCACTTGGAGACGTTGCAGGAATGGAAACGTCGGGGGCGGGTGCGCTATATCGGCATCACCACCTCGCACGGCCGCTTTCACCCGGAGCTGGAGCGCATTCTCGACAGCGAGCCCTTCGACTTCGTGCAGCTCAGCTACAACATCGGCAACCGTGTGGCCGAGCGGCGCCTGCTGCCGCTGGCCGCCGAGCGTGGCATAGCGGTGCTGATCAATCGTCCCTTCCAGCGTGGCGATCTGTTCCGGCAGGTGAAAGGGAGACCGCTGCCCGAGTGGGCCACGCGGTTCGACTGCGAGAGCTGGGCCCAGTTCTTTCTCAAGTTCGTGGTTTCCCACCCCGCGGTGACCTGTGCCATACCCGCCACCTCGAAGCTGCACCACATGCAGGACAACATGGGCGCGGGCTTCGGTCGGCTTCCCGATGCCGACACGCGCAACCGGATGATCGCCCGGTACGAGAGCACGTAAACGGCTTCAGCGCAGCCGCCGCAGCTCCACGCGCCGATTTTTCAGCGTGCCTTCGCGGGTGCTGTTGTCGGCCACGGGCTGCTCGGAGCCGTAGCCGCGCGCGCTGATGTTGTCGGCGCCGACACCGCGGGCGATCAGGTATTCGCGCACCGCCTTCGCACGCTGCTCGGACAGCCGGCGATTATAGTCCCGATCCCCCTGGGCGTCGGTGTGGCCGGCCACTTCCACCTTGAGCTGCGGGTATTGCGCCAGGATGTCCGCCACGCGGTCGAGGATGGCCCGCGCCGCCGCGGTGAGCTCGGCCGAATCGTAGCGGAAGTTGACGCCCTCGAGATTGATCGAGGCATCCCTCGCACAGCCCATGGCATCGACCTCGGCCTCCAACGGACTTCCCAGGCACAAATCGTTTTCGTCAGCGACGCCGTCCGCATCACTGTCCTTTGCTCCTGCCGCGTCCGGGGGCGCGGCGGCCGGCTGTGCGCGCGGCTCTGCCGCCGGCGTTTCGACGGCGGCCGAGGGGGCGGTCTTTCCACCTTCGCCCGCGGGCTCCGCCCGCTCCAGGGCCAGGGAGAGCGTCTCCACTTCCTCTTTCAGCTCGGCGATCTCCCGATCGCGCCCGGCGAGCTCGCGACGCAGACGCTCGGCTTCCGTGGCGAGCGTCTGCTGGTGGGTCTTGAGCAACGACATCTGCTGGCGAGTCTCTCCGAACACGTCGTCTACCTTCTTCAGTTTATCCCGCAGCTCCTCGCGTTCCTGGCGCAGGCTGCGGGTCTGTGACGCCAGCTCGGCGTTCCGCTGGCGCTGCGCCTCGAGTGCCTGCATGGCGGCCGTCAGCTCGTTCTGCAGGCGGTCGCGCTCGCCGGCCAGCTGCTGCGTCCCGCTCAGCTCCGCCTGCGCACTGGCGAGCGCCGCATTGGCCTCGGCCAGGTCTGCCTGTAGTCGATCGCGCTCCTGCAGCATGGACCGGGCCTCGGCGAGCACGGCTTCGGCGTCTTCCAGCTGGTTGCTCAGCTGATCGCGCTGGGCGACCAGCTGTTGGTTTTCGCTCTTATAATCCGCGATGCGCTGCTGCTGCTCGGCGAGCGCGGCGGTCGTCCTTGCGAGCTCTTCGTCCAGGCGCTGGCGTTCCTGTCCCGGCTCCCGCACCTTCGTCAGCTCTGCCCGGGTGTCCTCGAGGGTCGCCCTTGTAGACTCCAGCTCGGCCTGCAGCTGGTCGCGCTCCCGGACCAGGGTCTGCGCCTCGGCAGGCGCCGTGCTGGGCTCCTCGAGCTGGCTGCGCAGCTCATCGCGTTCGGCGACCAGCTGCTTTGTTTCGGTTTCGTAATCCGAAACCTGCTGTTGCAGCTCGGCGACGACCCTGGCAGCGGTTTCCAGCCGTTCGCGCAGCTGGTCGCGCTCACCCGCCAGAGCCCCGGTCCGGGCTTTCAGGTCCGCGAGCCGCCGCTGATCCTGCGCCAGCTGCTCATTAGCCGTGCGAAGCTCCTCGGCGAACTCGACCAGCAGTGCCTGCGTGCCGTCGTGCGCGGCAAGAGCCGCGGCAAGCGCATCGTTGAGCCTGTGCTGCTCGGCAACACCCGCCTTGGAGTCCCTCCGAGCCTGTGCGAGCGCCACGCGGGTCTCCTCCAGCGCCGCGTAGGTTCGCTCGAGTTCCGCGCCGATGTTCTCGAGCTGGGCCGTCCTTCGCGCCAGCTTGGCCTGGAGTCGGTCGCGCTCTGTGGCCATCGCGGCGCTTTGTGCGCGCTCGAGCTGTCCGGGAACGGCTCGCTGAGTCGGCCGGGGCGAGGGGTATCGAGGCGTGTAGCCCGCCGGGGGGCCATACGTCCGGGGTGGCTGATAGCCGCCTGCGGGCGCATGGCCGCGGGGAGAAGCGTAGGGGGGCGCGGGTCTTCCCCAGTCGGCGTAGGGCGGGTTCTGCGGATAGCGGCCCGCTCCGGGCACGTCCGCCGCGTAGCCTTCCGCTGGCTGCCCCCAGCTGTGATCGGCGTGCAGGCTCAGTAAGGCGGTAATAATCAGGCTTGATGCAAACGGCGCTCTGCCCATAACGCTCTCCCCCGTGCGTCGGCACGATTGTTGTTCTTGAATTATAGGCAATGTTACGTCCCTCCGGACTGCCGATACAACTCTCCCCCGGCGTTGCGGCACCGGGAGCCGCGGCGCGCAGCCGATGCCCTTGCTCCGACTCTGCCCAGGAGTGATACGATGAGAAAAGCTGTTTCCGATTGCCCCCTTGACCGCCGTGCTCGCCGCGCCGGGCGCCTTCGTGCACCACCTCCGGCAGCCGACACCATCGACTCCCGATATTTACAGCGTGATCGACAGCCTCGTGGCGGACACCCCCCGCGCCGACCTAATATTCACTGACGTGGGGGACCGCATGACGGACTTGCGCCCGATGAGCCGCTATGCGCACGGCGTCAAGCTGGCGATAAAGGCCCCGGTCGCCAACGGGCTGCGGCGAGGCGGTAACTGTGGCAGGAGTTTGCATTCACGCCGGATCGAGCCTCTTCGGTCAGCCGATCACCGGCAGGTGCGGCATGCAAAACAGCTCGCAGCGCCGCTCGGCGGATGGTCGCGTTCAGGCTCAACTATCGGTATGGTTGGTCCAGGCTTTATGTAATCCTGTGCGGAGCAGGGTGATGTCTGGCAGGAGACACTCCAGTCCATGTTGACCGAATTGGCGATACCGGGTGGGCCGGCAGGTTTTGTGCGGCGCGGGCCCGCTGAGCGCGGCGCGTGGTGCCTCGGGTGCCTCGCGTTGCTGTTGATGCCGCTGGTCGCGACCAGCGCCTTCGCGGGAACCTCCCCGGCGCCTCCGGCGATTGAGGCGACACCGGCACTGGATCTGAGCGCGCTGTCGGATCTGGACCGTGTTGTTGCCGCACTAGCCGACCGGCGCGTGGTGTTCATTGGGGAGCAGCACGACCGCTATGAACACCATCTCACGCAGCTGGAAATCCTCCGCGGCCTGCACCAGCAGCCCGCGCCGCTGGCGATCGGAATGGAGGCCTTTCAGCGGCCGTTTCAGGCCTATCTCGACGCCTATGTAGCCGGTGAACTCAGCGAGCAGGAGATGCTGCGCAAAACGGAGTACTACTCGCGCTGGCGCTTCGACTATCGTCTCTATGCGCCGATTCTGCGCTATGCCCGCGAGCACCGTCTGCCGGTGGTGGCGCTGAACCTGCCGCAAGAGCTGACCCGCAAGGTCGGGCGCGAAGGGCCCGAATCGCTGTCTCCGGAGGAGCGGGAGCAGCTGCCCGCGGAGATCGACCGCAGCGACAGCGAGTATGCGTCGCGGCTATCCGAGGTCTTCGAGGGTCACCCGCGCAATGACGGGCAGACCTTCGAGCAGTTTCTGGAGGTGCAGCTGCTGTGGGACGAAGGCATGGCGGAGCGCGCCGCGGAATACCTCAGCGCACATCCGGACACGCGCATGGTGATACTGGCCGGTGTCGGGCATCTTGCCTACGGCAGTGGGATACCCCACCGGCTGGAACGCCGCCTGCCGTTGAGCAGCGCCGTTGTGCTAAACGGCTGGCAGGGCGTCGTCGAGCCAGGTTTCGCCGATTTTCTGCTGCTGCCGGAGCCCCAGTCGTTGCCGCCGGCGGGCAAGCTTGGCGCGGCGCTGGAGGCGCAGGATGAGGGGGTGCGCATTGCCGCCTGCCAGGCCGACAGCCCGTGCCAGGCAGCGGGAATCCGCAAAGGGGACCGGGTGATTTCGATCGACGAGCGGCCGGTCGAAGATATGGCGGACCTGCGTCTGGCCCTGTGGGACAAACAGCCGGGTGACCGGGTCACCGTCGGAATCAGCCGCAAGCGCTGGATTCTGGGTCCCAGGACGCTCAATTTCGAGGTGGAGCTGCAAGAAATGCCATGAGCGCTTCCGGCGGACGCCTGATGGTCCTTGCGTGCCTGCTGTGGCTGCCCGCGCTCGCCGGGGCCGGCGCGCATCACGCGCTGGTGGTGAGCCTGGATCCCGCCGAGCACCGGATCGAGGTCGAGGACACCATCACGCTCGACGCCGACGCGCCGTCATCCGTGGAATTCGGTCTGCATCCCGGGCTGGTGCCGGAGCTGGTGGAGGGAGGCGGCAGCCTGGTGGCGCTGGATCAGAGCGGGACCGCCCGGCCGGAGGCGGCCGGGGAGGCCGGTCCAACGCCGCGGCATTTCCGGGTCGACCTGCCACCCGGCAGCCGCCGGTTCAGGCTGCGCTATGCGGGTCGGCTCCTGCACCCGCTGCGCCAGCAGGCCGAGGAGTATGCGCGCGCCTTCAGGACCACCGCGGGCATGATTGCACCCCAGGGTGTGTTTCTGGCGGCCGGCAGCCTCTGGTATCCGCAGCTCGGCGACGCGCTGCTGAGCTTCGATCTGGAGCTGAGCCTTCCGCAGGGCTGGAGCGGCATGACCCAGGGCGAGCGCCTCTTTGTCACGGAGGACAGCGGCGGGCGACGGGAACGCTGGCGCTGTGATAACCCGCAGGAGGAAATCTACCTCGTCGCCGGGCGTTTCACGGAGTATCGCCAGTCGGGCGAGGCGGTCGAAGCCCTGGTGCTGCTGCGCGAGCCGGACGCCGCCCTGGCGCAACAGTACCTGGACGCCACCGGCGACTATGTCGAGCTCTACCACGGGCTGATCGGCCCTTATCCGTACCGCAAGTTCGCCCTGGTCGAAAACTTCTGGGAGACCGGTTACGGCATGCCCTCGTTCACCCTCCTGGGCCCCAAGGTGATCCGTTTCCCCTTCATCCTGCACTCGTCCTATCCCCACGAGATCCTGCACAACTGGTGGGGCAATGGCGTCTACGTCGACTATGACAGGGGGAACTGGGCCGAAGGGCTGACCAGTTACCTGGCCGACCACCTGATCAAGGAGCAGCGTGGGCAGGCGGCCGGATACCGGCGCACGGTGCTGCAGAAATATGCGGACTATGTGCGTACGGAGCAGGACTTTCCATTGACTGCTTTCCGCAGTCGCCACAGCGCCAGCAGCGAAGCCGTGGGCTATGGCAAGACGCTGATGCTGTTTCACATGCTGCGCCGCGAGCTGGGCGACGCTGGCTTTGTGGACGGTCTGCGCAGGCTTTACCGGCAATATCGGTTCCGGGTGGCCGATTTTCGCGCTGTGGAGCAGGCGCTGAGCGAAGCGGCGCAGCGGCCGCTGGCCGGTTTCTTCGCGCAGTGGGTGAAGCGCCGGGGTGCGCCGGCGTTGCGCGTGTCGGAGCCGCGTGTGCAGGCGCGTGGCGGGCATTACGTGCTCTCGGCGGTCATCGAGCAGACGCAACCGGGAGCGGCCTATGCGCTGCTGGTGCCGGTCGCGGTGCAGCTGCAGGGACAGGAGATGGCCTGGCAGAGCGAGGTGCGGGTGGAGGACAGGGAGACGCGCATTGAGCTCGAGCTGCCGGACTATCCGCTGCGCCTGGCGGTGGATCCGCAGTTCGATATTTTCCGGCGCCTGCACCGCGCCGAAATACCGCCCGCCGTCAGTCAGGCCATGGGGGCCGAGCAGGTCCTGATCGTTCTACCTTCCCAGGCGGATCCCGAGCTGCGCCAGGCTTACCGGCAAGTGGCCGAAGCCTGGCGGGCCGGAAGGCCGGAGCAGGTGAGCATAGTGCTCGATGCGGAGCTCGAAGCCCTGCCGCAGGACCGCGCGGTGTGGCTGTTCGGCTGGTCCAACCGCTTCCGCGGCGAGCTGGCGCAGGCCCTCGAAAACTACGCATTCGCCGACCGGGGCGACAGCGTGCGGATTGAAGACACCCGGCTTGATCGGGACAGCCGTGCCGTGGTGCTGATGGCGCGGCGGGCCTCGAGCCCGGACCAGGCGCTGGGGTGGCTGGTAGCCGATGTGCCCGCCGCCCTGCCGGGTCTGGGGCGCAAGCTGCCGCACTACGGTCGCTACAGCTATCTCGCGTTTGCCGGAGAGACTCCGGACAACGTGCTGAAGGGGCAGTGGCCCGTGGTCGATTCGCCGATGTCGGTACGCCTGAAGGGGCCGCAGGGCGAGCGGTTGCCACCGTTGCAGCTGGCACCACGGACTCCGCTGGCGGCGGCGCCGGAGCGCTTCTCGGGCAGCCGTATGCAGCACGACATCGAGGTGCTGGCCGGCCAGGCGATGGCCGGACGGGGCCTGGGCACGACAGAGCTCGATCGCGCCGCGGACTACATCGCCGGGCAGATGCGTGCCGCGGGCCTGCAGCCCGCCGGTGACGGGCAGGGCCCCTGGTTTCAGGTCTGGGCGCAACGGGTCGAACCGCTGGACAAAACCCTTACCCTGAAGAACGTGGTCGGTGTCCTGCCCGGCACGGACCCCCGGCTGGCCGGCGAAGCTCTGGTGATCGGCGCTCACTATGATCACTTCGGTCGCGGTGCCTACGCCGATCACGCCGAGGACCGGGGCCGGCTGCACCCCGGCGCGGACGACAACGCCAGCGGTGTCGCGGTGATGCTGGAGCTTGCACGGGTGCTGGCTCGGCAGCCCCAGCCACGCACCACGGTGTTCGTAGCCTTCACCGGCGAAGAAACCGGCCGGCAGGGCTCGCGGCACTATGTGCGGCGCAAGGGTGACCAGGGGCCGGAACAAACCATCGCCATGCTGAACCTGGATACCGTGGGGCGTCTGGGCGACAATCCGCTCACAGTGTTCGCCAGCGCCAGCGCCGAGGAGTGGCCGCACATTTTCCGCGGCGCGGCCCATGTGACGGGGGTGCCGGTTCAGCCGGTGGCCGATGACTTCGGCTCCAGCGACCAGACCAGTTTCATCGAAGCCGGCGTGCCGGCGGTGCAGCTGTTTGCAGGCGCGCACGCCGACATCCACCGGCCCGGCGACACACCGGAAAAGATCGATACCGCCGGGCTGGTCAAGGTGGCCGCCGTGCTCCACGAGGCGGCGCGCTACCTGGCCGGTCGGCGTCAGCCGCTGACGGCCACGCTCGCCGGCGGAAACGTCACCACGGGCGAGGCAAAACCGAAACGGCGCGCGAGCTTCGGCACGCTCCCCGATTTCGCCTTCGAGGGCGACGGGGTGCGCGTCGAAGGCGTCAGTGCCGGGTCCCCGGCGGATCGGGTTGGGCTGCAGCCGGGCGACGTAATCGTCGCGGTCAATGACGCGCCAGTGCGAAACCTGCGCGAATACGCGGCGGCCCTGCGGAGGCTTGCACCCGGTGATGAAATCCGGGTGCGTTTCCGCCGCGCCGATGCGCAACAGACGGTGACCACACGCGTGGTGCAACGATAGCGAGGGATGTTCATGGATGTGCTACGAAACGATGCAGTGGGCAAGCTGATACTCCGCCTCACCGTGGGCGTTCTGTTGTTGCTCCACGGTGTCAACAAGGTGATCAACCCTGGGACTGTCGGGTTCATCGGCGGCAAGCTGGCGGATGCCGGGCTGCCCTCGGCCATCGCCTACGGGGTGTATCTGGGCGAGGTTGTTGCGCCGCTGATGATGGTGCTGGGGGTGTTTTCGCGTGTCGGGGGCCTGATGGCCTTGGTCAGTATGCTGTTCGCAATCGGGCTCATGCACACCGGCGAGCTCTTCGCTCTGACCGAGCACGGTGGCTGGGCGCTCGAGCTGCAGGGGTTCTATCTGTTCGGTGCACTGGCCATTGTGTTTCTCGGCAGCGGGAAATACGCGCTCAGGCCCGACTGATGCGCAGCGGCTTGGCTCCGACCGGACCCCTAACCGGAAAGCTCCGGCGGGCACGAACGGGAGGAGGAGTACTAGATTGAATGCAGTGACACGCGTGCTGCTGTCTGTGCTGGCCCTGGCGCAGCAGTCCATTGCGGCACAACCGGCTGCGCAGGAGAAAGCTCCTGAGCTGAGCTTTCCGCGGGAGACACGGCTCGCCAACGTGCGTCAGCTCACGTTCGGCGGCCAGAACGCGGAGGCGTACTTCTCCTACGACGGCAGCGAACTGATCTTCCAGTCGACCCGCGGGGCGCTGGAGTGCGACGCCATCTTCCGCATGCGCGCCGACGGCAGCCGGGTGCGCCAGCTGTCCTCGGGTCGCGGGGTGACAACCTGTGCCTTCATCGCGCCCGACGGACAGTCGATCATTTACGCCTCCACCCACGGGGCGCACCGGAGCTGCCCACCCAAGCCGGATTATTCCCGCGGCTACGTCTGGCCACTGTATCCCGAGTACGACATCTACCGGGCCGGCCCCGAGGGGGAAGATCCGGTGCCGCTCACCAACAGCCCCGGCTACGACGCCGAGGCGGTGTACTCGCCCCAGGGCGACCGGATCCTGTTCACCTCTCTACGCAGCGGCGATCTGGAGCTGTATCTGATGAAGCCCGACGGCAGCGATGTGGAGCAGTTGACCGATGCGCCGGGCTATGACGGCGGTGGCTTTTTCTCCCGCGACGGAGAGTGGATCGTCTGGCGGGCCTCGCGTCCGAGCGGTGCGGCCCTGGCCGATTATCGCAGCCTGCTGGCCGAGGGTCTCATCCGGCCTGGCCGACTGGAGCTTTATATCATGAATCTCGAGGCGCGCCAGCCCATCCAGCTCACCGACAATGGCGCGGCGAATTTCGGACCTTACTGGCATCCTGACGGCAGGCACATCATCTTTTCGTCCAACCTCCACAATCCGGAGGGGCGCAACTTCGATCTGTTCCTGATCGACGTGGACACCCGTGAGCTCGAGCGCGTGACCTATTACGACGGCTTCGACGGTTTCCCCATGTTCTCGCACGATGGCCGCAAGCTGGTGTTCGCCTCCAACCGCTTCGGCAAGGTGAGAGGCGAGACCAACGTGTTCATCGCCGACTGGCGCACGGAAGAGTCCGACTAGTCGGTTACCGGGTATGCACGGAGCAGCCGACCTGAGCGTTCGGAACGGGCTGTGAGTGCAGCCCTGGATGCTCGAGGCCCGGGCCCCGGCGGCCGGGCGCACGCCGGCCGATCGCTGTGCTCATGGGCGATTTCGCGGCCACGGCGTGCCTCGAACGCGTTAGTCCCCAGGACAGCTCCGACCCGCGCCGTCAAACCCTGCGGCTGCACGCGGCCCGTCAAGGTACAATCGGCTCCATGCTGCAATTCGATGACCTCAGCTTGAGACGGGGCACCCGCCTGCTGTTCGAGCAGGCCGGCTTTCAGGTTCACCCGGGGCAGAAGGTCGGCATCACCGGCGCCAACGGGACGGGCAAGTCGAGCCTTCTCGCGCTGCTGCGCGGTGAGCTGCACCCTGACGCGGGGAATATCCGCTTTCCCGCCGACTGGGTGATCGCGCACGTTGCCCAGGAGACACCGGCGGATCCACGGGCCGCGATCGAGTACGTGCTGGATGGCGACGCCGAGCTGCGCGAGGTGCAGCGCGCGCTGGAAGCGGCGGAACGCCGGAACGACGGCGAGCGCCTGGCGCTCTTGCACGGGCGCCTCGACGCCATCGACGGCTATGCGGCGCCAAGTCGCGCGGGCCAGCTGCTGCACGGCCTCGGTTTCAGCACCGCGGACGAGCAACGACCGGTGAATGACTTCTCCGGCGGCTGGCGGGTGCGCCTCAGCCTGGCCCGCGCCCTGATGTGCCGTTCGGACCTGCTGCTGCTCGATGAACCCACCAACCACCTGGATCTGGATGCGGTGATCTGGCTGGAGGCCTGGCTGCGCGCCTACCGGGGCACGCTGCTGCTGATCTCTCACGACCGTGACTTCCTCGACAGTGTCGCCACACACATCCTTTACCTCGAGCGGCAGCGAGTTACGCTGTATCCGGGTAACTACTCCGCCTTCGAGCGCGTGCGCTCCGAGCGCCTCGCCAGCCAGCAGTCGCTCTACGAGAAACAGCAGCGCGAAGCCGCCCACATGCAGGCCTTTGTGGACCGCTTTCGGGCCAAGGCGACGAAGGCCCGCCAGGCGCAGAGTCGGCTGAAGGCCCTGCAGCGTCTGAAAGCGATCTCGCCCGCACACGTCGATTCGCCGTTTCATTTCAGCTTTCACGCGGCTGACAAGGCCCCCGATCCGCTGCTGCGGCTCGAGGGGGTGTCGGCGGGCTACGGCGATACGCCAGTTCTCTCGGGGGTCAGCCTCAGCCTGTCGCCGGGAGACCGCCTGGGTCTGCTCGGCCCCAATGGCGCCGGCAAGTCGACGCTCGTCAAGCTGCTGGCGGGAAGCCTGCCGCCGCTGGCGGGCGAACGTCAGGCGGCGCCTGACCTCAATCCGGGCTATTTCGCCCAGCACCAGCTCGAGCAGCTGAGCGCCGATCAGTCGCCGCTCGAGCACCTGATGCGGCTCGACCCGCTCGCGCGCGAGCACGATCTGCGCGATCACCTCGGTGGCTTCGGCTTCACCGGCGATCAGGCGCTGATGCCGAGCGGACCGTTTTCGGGTGGCGAAAAATCGCGCCTGGTGCTGGCACTCCTGGTGTATCGGCGACCGAACCTGCTGCTGCTCGACGAGCCCACCAACCACCTCGACCTGGAAATGCGCCAGGCGCTGGCGGTGGCGCTCCAGGATTTTGACGGGGCCGTGGTTCTGGTGTCGCACGACCGTCACTTGTTGCGGCTGACGGCCGACCGCCTGGTGCTGGTGCACGACGGCCGGGTGAGCGAGTTCGGCGACAGCCTGGACGACTACCCCAGCTGGCTGGCAGAGCGCAGCCGGCAGGAGCGCGGCGCGCCCCGGGACGCCACTCCGCTCACCGGCGCCGCGGCGCGCAAGGAGAGAAAACGTCTGGAGGCCGAGCGGCGCCGGCAGCTGCAGCCGCTGCGCAGAAAGATCGGCGAGGCCGAGGCCGAGCTAGCGCAGCTGCACGCCCGGCAGGAGCAGCTTCAGCACGGCCTCGCGGCACCGGAGATCTATGCCGACGCGAACAAGGCACAGCTCAAGGCACTGCTGATGGAGAAAGCTGATGTCGACAGCCGCTGCGAAGCGCTGGAGCGGCAGTGGCTCCAGGACTGCGAACAGTTGGAAACCCTGCAGACCCGGGGCACCGGCTGAGTGGGACGAAGGGGACGAGTCGTCGGCGCAACGCCGACGCCGATCGCGTGCGGGCTTGCGCCGACGAAAAAGCCTGGAGACGACCCGGTGCCTTATGCCGCCTTCAGCGTGACATGAGCCTCTTCGCTGAGGACCTTGAAGATATCGTTGAAGTCCGCCTTGGCGGTCTCGACGAATACGCCGATGTGGCCGATCACGCAGACCGAGTAATCGCCCGCGGCCACCGCCCAGCCGTGGAACGGCGTCCAGTTCATTCCGCTGATGCGGGTGTAACCTTCAGCCTGGCTGGTACCCATCAGAGAGTTGGCGGCACACATTCTGGCGGTCAATCTGGCGATGTCTTCGGGAATGTCGCCTTTGTAGCTGACCAGCTCACCATCCGGCGTGAATTCGCCGGCCGAAACAGCACCGTTCAGTCCCATCAGTCTCTCGAGATTTGCCATGATACACCTCCTTCCGGCCGTGGCCGGAGACATGGCGGCGGGCAGGTCCTTGTGACGCCCGCTGAACTAACTATAGCTTCAACCCGGCGCGTATCTACCCCAGTCAATCTGGACCAAATTGCTGTCTATAAAGCAATAGAGCGAATTTAGGCGTCGGGGCTTCCCGCCCGTTGTGCGGCCGGCGCGAAGCCGGAGACACGCCCCGGCGACCTTTGGCGATGACGCCGGTCATGGCCGGGCAGAGGGACGGCAATGTTTGCGTGATTCCGCTTGATCGGTGGCCCCGAGCTGCCGTGCAATTTATGCCGCACTTGAGCGCTTAGGCCGCGTGCGCGCTCGCTTTCGAACAGCCGCCACCGCGCCGGACCTGCCTCCGGGTTTCAGGTGAGGCGAATATAAAGGCCGACCACCCCGAAGGTCAAAACGATCCCGATCAGACCCATGAGGACCGTGCTTCCGTGGTTCTTCTTCCAGCCCCTCAGCACCCAGTAGGCCTCCAGTCCGGCGAAGCCGGCGGCAAAGCCCATGACCAGGATCAGGGTCTTGTTTGGAATATCCATGGGGAGCAGAAAGATGAAAAAGAATGTGAACGCGACGCCCAGAGGGATCAGTGAGAACAGCCAGTTCTGAACCTCCATCGGATCGCGACCGGTGCCGAACAGATTCTTGAGCTTGTTGCCGGTGTCTCCTGTCATTTTTGCCTCCTGGTACTCGTGAGCCAGGCAGAAGATGCCATCTCTTCAAAGACAGCCAGCGCTCGACTGCCGACACCGTATCCTACCGGTTCTCCTGCACTCGGGCCACTTTGCGCCTCCACGGCGTGGAAAGACGCGAACCAACCGGACTGAGCCGCGTTCTGTCGGGCTTCGAAACACTGGGCGGGCGCTGCCGCCGATCGAGGCCGAAGGCCCCTTCGTGGAAAAGAGCTACAGCGGCATCTTCCTGCGTGCACTGCTGCGGGGTCCGGGATCCGAGGAAAGGTTGCAGATGTGCCGGCGCCGGAGCCGTTCGGCCTCGGCAGGGCCCATCCGCCCCGGCCCTGGACGGTGCCGTCGTGCCGTAAGCAGGGCGCAGAATCATCGCTCCCGGCGCGGCCGCGCTCAGTGCCCGCAGTTCACCGACCTGCACACATAGGCCAGCACCGCGACGGTGCTGATGAGGGCGACAAATCCGGCCAGGGTAAAGGCGTCGATAAACATAGCTTTCTCCTTATATTTTATTAATCAATATGTTGAGTATTACATCGAAGGTACTGAATCCATAAAATATTACTGTTTACTGTTAAATAAAGAAATTTCTTTATAGTGCCCGAGCTTCCCGTGCGCGTGACCCCTGACCGTGCGCCGGCTGAGCCACGCACAAAGCCTTTCCGAGAAAAGGTTGTCCTGCAGCCGGGTCGCGGGTCTCGCTGGCGGTGTGACGCTGGCCGCGGGTCGGCGTCATCGGCTGGGCGGGTCTGGAAGCGCCGCCAAGGTGCTCCAGTTGGAGGACGTGCGCCGTGTTCATGAGCTTCTCCTTCCCAGGGAATGCTAGGAAAATCCTCGCCGAGAAGGTGGAGCATCTCAAGGAACTGCGTCACGGTTCACACCGGAGCTGCGACACCTGCACGTCGAGGTCTGGCTTCGGAGTCGAGGGCGGGAGGGGCAGGGAACAGGTGCGCCGTCGGTGAGCGGCGTCGAAGCTGAGGTCGCCTGCGCCCGGCCTGGTGTGCTTTCGACGCCGGCGGGCAACAGGGCCGGCCGCGCAACTTCAGTGTGATCGAACCCGAGTCGGCTGGCGGGCCCGAGATTGGAATCCGCGCTCAGCGCCCGTGACTTCTGACAATATGAGCGCCTACTTCCGAAACGTCCAGTAGCGGCCGTCCTCGGTCTCGACGGCTTCCAGCCCGAAGCGATTTTCGGCGCGTTGCCCGGTCTGGAGCAGCGCAAAGATGTCTTCCATGATACGGCGGTCTTCGGCAAAGTAGGAATGGCCCAGCAGGCCGGCCGAAACGTCGCTGGCATCCACGGTTTCGACGCCTTCCACCACCAGCAGGCCTTCGCCGGCGTCGCCGGCCCGGGAATAGCCGTGGAAGGCCTTCGATGCCATGAGAGCCCTGTCGTCGGATGAGGCGTACAGTGTGACATGGATTCCGGTTCGCGCCAGCCGCGGCGCGATGTCCGTGCGGAACACGTCGGCGTCGATGTCGGGCGCGATCATGACGATTTCACGAAACACGATCAGATCGCCCGCCAGGCGGTCACTGGCCAGCGAGGTCACCGCACGGCCCAGGATGCGGTTGCCCATGCTGTGGGCCACCAGATAGATATTGCGGGCGGCCACGGTTTCGAGCAGTGTGGTGAGTAGCTCGACGAAGTCGGCCTGCGCCCATTCGGCATTGGTTTCGTCGACGGTGTAGCCGGTCAGGCTGCCCTGCGAAGGCCAGCTGAACAGCAGCACCGGCCCCGAGAACTTGAGATCGTTGGCGAACTGCGCCACGTCGCGGGCGGCCTGCGCGAACTCCATGTTATAACCGTGCACGAAGATCATGAGCTTGCCGTCCGGAGACTCGGCGACGGCGCGGGTGAGCCGCCGGAAAAAGTCGTCCCTCGTCAGCCTGAGGACATCCCGCACCTTGATGTGTTTGTGCTCATCGGGCGACCACTCGAACTTGAACAGCGAGGGTTCTTCTTTGCGGCCCATAACGTGTCCGGGCGGTATGCCTACATGGGTGATGCCGAAGCTCATCTCGGCGCGTCGAGACCCAAAGTAGTTGCCACTGCCGGCATCCGGGGCGCGGTCGGTCGCGAAGAAGACGTCGACCTGGCGCGGCGAAGGTCGGGGCGTGTCGCTGTCGGACTCGCGCGAAAGTCCGGGGATCGCGCAGCCGGACGGCCCTGCGAGCAGGGTGCACACGAAAACCAGCAGAAGAAGGCGTTGGATACGGGCCATCATTAACGGCACTTGGGTCGGGTCAGAGGAAAAGGTTTGACACTCGGGCACCTCGGCAGCGCAGCTGCCCTGCCGAGGTGCCCGTATTGTGCCCGATCCGGGGCGAGTTGCCCAGAGTCCCGGGCGCGTCTACAGCACGAGGACGTCGACACCGATCGGCCGCCCGATCCATGGCATCCGAGGGGGCACGGCCTCAGTCGGACAGGTAATACTCAACCGTGGATACCACCCGCACTTTCTTGATGTGCGGGGTGTTGCTGTCGCGGTCGGATATCGAGAACTGGCCCTGACTGGCCCGGCGGATCTTGCCCATCCGGCTGTCCGAATCCTCGGCGAACTTGTTGGCCACCTGGCGCGCATTGCGCGTGGCGGCTTCGATCATTTCCGGTTTAATGTCGTTGAGCCCGGTGAAAAGGAACTGGGGGCGTGCATCGTAGTCGGCCCCCGCGATCGCCACCCCGCGTTTGCCCAGCTCGACCAGCCGAGTGATGGTGGTGCGTACGCGATCCACGTCCCGACTGTAGACCGTCACGGTCGAGGCGCCCGCATAGCGGTACTCGAGCTCCGCAGCACCGGGGTAGGTCTGGGCCTGGCGGTCGGTGATCGCCGGGGCGGAAACGCTGATCTCCCTGTCCTCGAAGCCGTGCTGTTCAAGAAACGCGATCACCAGACTGTTCTGTCCCTGGATTGCCTCATAGAGGGCGACCAGGTCGTTTCCAACCTCGTTGAACCGGATCGGCCAGATGGCGACATCGGCCGGCACCTCGCGTTCCGCCAGCCCCTTCACCGTCACGCTGCGCTCCAGTGCCTTGACCTGCATGACGCCGTCGCTGGCCACAACGCCGAGCCCGATCAGGCCGGCGCACAAGAAAGCACCGAGCACGAAGGCTGCGCCGATGCCGTTGCGGTGGTCCATGCGGATTCTCCTCTCCCCGAGCATGACCGCCGTAGCCTGCCATACTTTTGCCTCCCCGCGCGAGCGGCGGCGCGGCATGGCGTTCGGCGGGCCGGCAAACCATCGTGCCTGAACACGGTGTAGGGGCCCTGCAGGCCACGGCCCCGGAGCTACCGGGGCGGGCGCGGCCGCTCCTGGTGCGGCCGTGGCGCGTGTTTGTCGGGTTTCGTCCAGTCCTGGGGAGGCCAGGCTTCGGGCTCGGGAGATTCTTCCTCCTCCTCCCAGCTGTAGCGCTTGGGCGGGGGTGCGGGGTCGCGATGTCTCAGCAGCACCGCCAGCAGGACGCCGAGCAGCGCGCCCGAGAGGTGGGATTCGAAAGACACCGAGGGATCGCCCGGGAAGATGCCCCAGATCATGCTGCCGTAGAGGAAGAACACCACCAGCGCCAGGGCGATGGAGCGCGTGTCCCAGCGCAGCACTCCGACGGTGGCGATAAAGAACGTCATGCCGAATGTCAGTCCGCTGGCGCCGATGTGCCAGGCGCTGCGGCCGAACAGCCACACCGCGAAGCCGCTGCCGAGGTAAACGCTGGGAAGCAGAATTCTGGCCGAGCTCGGGTAGCCATAGAGCAGCGTGGTGCCGAGAATGATGATCGGCAGGGTGTTGGAGAACAGGTGTGCCGCCGAGCCGTGGATCAGGGGTGCAAACAGGACGCCGGGCAGCCCGCGCAGCGTGTGAGGGTAGACGCCGTAGCGAGCCAGGTCGAGGTCCAGCACCAGCTCGACCAGCTTGATCAGCCAGAGCAGCGCGGCAAAACCCGTTGCGAGCAGGAAGCTGCGTCGGAGGCGTCTGGCGTCGGCGTCGGGATCGCTGGTCGAAGTGTCCATGCAGCCAATGGTAGCGCCTCGCCAGGGGCTGTCGAGCGCATGGCGGGCGGCTGAATGGCGCTTTTCGGCCGCATCTCGCGAAAAGCGCCGAGCGGAGCGGGCGTCTCTTGATGTCGGTCAACGCGGTGGCACGTCGCCGATGGTACAAGGGCATGCAAAATCACCGTAGGGCGGGGTCGCATCATGCACAACGCGCATCCAGCGCTGGGTTTGGCGCTCGCGGTGTCGTTGGTGGCAGCGTGCGACCCGGACCCGCGCGCGCGTCACGGGGTGCCGGGCGCCCCTGGTGATCCCATCCGGGCGGGGCCGGCCCGGCTACTCAACAGGGCCGCTGCTCCGGCCGGCTCGAGGGTCTGAGGCCATGCATCGTGACCAGTTCAGGCATCACTGGCCGGACTGCCCCGCCGAGCATCGGGTCGTGGTGCTGGGCGCCAGCCCGAAACCGGCGCGCTACGCCAACCAGGCACTGAGGCTGCTCAAGGAAAACGGCTACCAGACGATTCCTGTGCACCCGAAGATCGCCAGCATCGAGGGCCTGAAGGTCGCCCACCACCTGCGCCAAATCGAGCACCCCGTGCACACCCTGACGCTCTACCTGGGGCCACAACGCAGCGAGCCGATGGTCGCAGACATTCTGGAGCTGAACCCCGCGCGGGTGATTTTCAACCCGGGCACCGAGTCGGTGATGCTCGAAGACAGTCTCAGAGCCCATCGCATCGAGTGCATTCACGGATGCACCCTGGTGATGCTGCGCACCGCCCAATTCTAGGGCTCGGTGATGAACCCGGGTGGCGGGCGCGAGACCCGCGCCGGCTGACACCCAACGAGGTTTCCGGTAGGCTTGCGGGCAGGCGCGGCTCCCCTGAAACCCTCCAGCGCGACACCGATGCACAGCACAAATCAAAAGTCTTTCCAGATTCGCGAAATGGAGCTGGAGGACCTGCCCGCGGTCTATGCGCTCGGCGAAGCGGTTTTCACCGCCGACAAATGGCCGAGCCTGTACCGCACCTGGGACGAATACGAGCCGGTCGGCCTGTTTTCCACCGACGGCGAGTTCTGTTTTGTCGCCGACCAGGCGGGCAGGCTGGCCGGTTTCGCCCTCGGCTCTCTGATCAATAAGCGTAACAGTGCCTGGAGCTACGGTTATCTGACCTGGCTCGCGGTCGATCCGGATTTCAAGCGCATCGGCGTGGCCACGCAGCTGATAGAGACGATCACCGAAGCCTACATCCGCGCCGGCGCGCGCATTATGATCGTGGATACCGACGCTGAGAATGCCAGCGCCATCAGCTTCTTCCGCTACCATGGCTTCACCCATGAGGACCGCCATGTGTATCTGAGCAAGAATCTCACGGCTCATCCGGACTACCAGCGCCTGCGCCGCCGCCGGGATTAAGGGCTGTCGACACTCACGAAAGGCTGCACTGACGAAGTCCCATGCCTCGCAACGGGACGCCGTGGATACATCCCCGTGGGCTTGGCGTCCGCCGTCGCGGCGATCGGGTATGTATTAACAGGCCCTAGTAACAGGAGCACAATCCTGCCACCCGTCTGATTCGGAGAGCCGCACCATGCACCAGGAGCTCAAAGCGATTCTCGATCGCCTCGACGAACAGCGCATCGTCAGCCTGCTGACCGAGGCGGTGGAGCAGTACAGCCCTTCCTTTGCCGAGGAGCCTGCGATGGAGGTGTTCGCGGGACGGCTGAGCGAAAGCGGCATCAGCTACCTGCGGCAGCCGATCGCGGAGGCGGGCGGACCGGTGGCGGACCACCGGGCCAATCTGATCGTCGAGCTGGGTCCACAGCCTCCGTCTCTGATGTGGGTGGGGCACGTTGACACGGTGCCGATCATCGATGAAGAGGAGCAGCGTACCCACCGTGAGGGCGATATCCTGCACGGGCTGGGCACGGCCGACATGAAGTCGGGTTGTGCAGCCATGGTCGAGGCGCTGGTGGCGACCGTCGCCTCGGGCGTCGAGCTCAAACGCGGCTTCACCATGGCGCTGGTGGTGGGGGAGGAGGAGTACGGCGACGGTTCCGAGACGCTGCTGGCTTCGCGCAGCGCACCCCTGACGGTCATCGGTGAGCCAACCGGGCTGCGTCCCTGCGTCGATCATTACGGGTACTATGAATGCCGACTCATGGCGCGCGGCAGCCGGGCCCATGCGGCGCTGCCCCAGATGGGCGCCAGTGCGATACACGCCATGCTGGAATGGATGCAGCGCATCCTGGAGGCGGGCGGCGAAACCTACTTCGCCGAGGGCTTGACCGTCAACACCCGCGAGATCCGCGGGGGCGCCGGTCTGTTCATGGTGGCAGAACAGTGTGAAGCGGTGATCGATATTCACTCGCCCCCCGACGTCCCGGTCGCCATGATTGATCAATTCATCGAGGAAACGCGCCAGAAGGCGATGGCCACGCATCCCGGCTGTGCGCTCGACTATGAGAATCTCTTATGGGCGCCCGGCTACAACAACCCATCGGACGAACCCCTGCTGGCACCGCTGCACTGTGCTTACCGGGCGGCGGGGCTGCCATGGGAACCCACGGCATTTCGGTCGCACTCCGACGGCAATCTCTTTTACCAGCGGGATTCGGTTCCGGTCATCTGCGGCCCAGGGCGGCTGGAAGTCGCCCACACGCGCGCCGAGCACGTCTCTCTCGTAGAAACCCTGCAGGCGGCCAGACTCTATGCCGCCATGGTGTATGAGGCCTGCGTGCGCTGACCCTCAGGGCGCGCAGGAGGGCCGCCGGCCCTGCTGCAGGGCGGCCTTCTGCAACTGCAGCGCTGCGGGTATGCGGGCGTTCAGATCACGGATGCGGGTACTGTGGGACGGGTGGGTCGAAAGGAATGCCGGTGGCTGTCCACCACCGGCGCGACCCATATTCCGCCAGAGCTCGACGCTCTCGCGCGGATCGAATCCGGCCCTGGCCATGAGGTCCAGGCCGATGCGGTCGGCCTCGCTTTCCTGCACCCGGCTGTAGGGCAACAGGATTCCATACTGGGCGCCGACCCCGAGCAGGCCCATCAGCGTCTGACCGGTTGTGCTCTGCGGATTGCCCAGGGCGCTGATCAGTCCCAGTCCCTGCTCGACGGCGAACTGCTGGGAGACGCGTTCATTGGAATGCTGGGACAGCACGTGGGCGATCTCGTGGCCGATGACCGTCGCCAGCTGGTCCTGGTTCTTCGCCACTCGCAGCAGACCGGTGTAGACGCCGATCTTTCCGCCGGGGAGGGCGAAGGCGTTGGCCGCGTCATCCTCGAACACCACCACCTCCCAGTTGCCGCCCACCCGGCTGGTGATCGCCTGTGCCACGCACTCCACGTAGCGGTTGGTGGCGGTGCTCTGATCGATCGGTGTCTCCTGCTTGATGTTGGCGAAAGCCTGCAGCCCCATCTGCGTCATCTCGCTCTCGGGCATCAGGACCAGCTGGGATCGTCCGGTCGGCGAGGTGGCACAGGCGGCGACCATCAGGCCTAAGGTCAGCGTTACGAGCAGCTTCAACGCTTTACACCCGGGGTAGACCCGATGGCTCCCGCACCAACGCCCGGGCCGGTCGCCCCGGCGTGCAGACGCCCGCCACGTCAGTCCCCTCCCGGCCCGCCGGGGCTGCTGCTCCCATCCGTGGGAGCAGACGAGGGGCGAGCCTCAGGCCGGGGTTGCCGGTCGCACGGGTTGCCGGCTTACTGATCGGTCGCCTGCTCGATCTTGTCACCGGCCTGCTCGGCCTGCTCCTGCATCGCCTCACCGACGTCTTCCGCGCTCTGCTGTACGTCCTGCATGGTCTCGTCGATCGTTTCGCCGGCCTGCTCGGCGGGCCCTTCCCTCTCGCAGCCGACCAGGGCGAAGGCGGTGACGACGGTGAACAGCAGCGGTGCCGCATAGTTGAGTACTCGCATGGTTTTCCCTCCGGTAGTGTTACGTTTGTTCGTTGGTGCCGCGTCACCGCGGGCGAGCTTCATGGCCCGTGGTGAGCCGTGCGGCCGGTGGGAAGCACACTGATGATTGGCAGAACCGACACGCCCGCTTCGTGGCGCCCCACGGTCGGGGCTATGCTATATCCTGTTTCGAAGCCGGTTCATTGCGAAATGTCAATGTGCCCGGAGGGTCTCTATGGCCATGCCCGGCGTCGGCGGCTAGACTTGCGGGGCGAGGACAGGCACAGCGGGGGGACACCCATGGAATGGAATGCGGTGGTCACGGTGTATGAAGGCCATTATGGGCTGGCCTTGCAGCTGCTCGGCAGCTTTGCGGAGGTGTCCGGGACGGATTACTTCAACGTGTTGGCCCTGCGCGCGGAGGATCCTGTCGAGCTTCTCGAGACCCTGGAATCGGCGGCCGGCCGGGATCCCGCGATCAATGCGAGTCTGTCGCGGGTGATGCCCGTGACCGAGACTTTCGCCTTTCAGACACCGCAGGAGTTCGAGGAGCGCGCCCGTGATACGGCCGCTCTCTGGCTGCCGTGCCTGGTCGGTCAGTGTTTTCACGTGCGCATGCACCGCCGGGGCTTCAAGAGCCGGCTCTCAAGCCAGGAGGAGGAGCTGCTGCTCGACCGCTTCCTGCTGCAGCGGCTGCAGGCCGAGGGCGAGTCGGCGCGTATCGGGTTTGAGCAGGTCGATTTCATTCTGGCACTGGAGACGCTGGGGCAGCAGGCCGGCATGTCGCTGTGGTCCAGAGAGCAGATCCAGCGTCATCCCCTGCTGAAGCTGGACTGAGTCTGCGGCCTGTGGGCGGTGACCGGGGCCGGTTGCCAATCAGAGACGAAACCAGCCGACATGAGGCTATCGGGCGGATTGTGATCGCATCCCTTGCGGCTCGACGGCCGCGTTCCCGCCAGCAAAGGGTGGCTCCGCTTTAGCGCGGCTGAGGTCTACCCCTGCTCCGGCGGCTCGCCGGCAAGGTCGGGTTCTCCACAGTGGCGCAGCATGAAATCGCGTGCCCGGTTGCGTAGCTCAATCGCGACAGCCCAACTCTCGCCGGCGTGCTCGGCGGGCTGCAGGGGCGGGCCGATGTCGACGCCGATGCTGCCTCGCTGCGGAAACCAGGAATCCGCGCGCAGCATCGAGCGGGTCCCGCGGATGGCGATCGGCACCACCGGCGCGCCGGTGGTGGCCGCGATGAGGAAGGCACCCAGGTGGAAAGGGCGCAGACCGGGAACGCGCGTGAATGTGCCTTCCGGAAAAAACATCAGGCCATGTCCGGCCTGCACCACGTCCGCCAGATGCCGGGTATCGCGCACCCCCTTGTCGGCCTCGAAGCGCTCGACGAACTCGGTGTGAATGCGCTCCAGCGGCAGGCGCATATAGAAGCTCCTCGCCAGCTCCCGTTTGGCCACGAAGCGGAAGGGTCGGGGCAGTGCGGCAACCAGCACATAGCTGTCGAGGTAGCTCGCGTGGTTCGCGACCAGCACACAGGCTTGCCCCCTCGCCGGCAGGTGCTGCAGACCGCTTACCCTCACCGGTGTGCGCGTCGCTCCGGCCAGCATCCGGATGCACATCCGCATCAGGGCCCAGCGCTGCCGGAGCCCGGGCAGCAGGCCGACGCCGAGCCACACCACGGGTGACAGCAGGAGGTAGAGCGACCAGCCATAGGCGGCGTACAGCGCCCTCGGCGCGTAACGCAGGGGGCGTCGCAGCTCGGGCAGCAGACCGGTCAGGGCCAGCCGGCCCACCTGCAGGGCTACGCCGTGCCGGCGCCTGCCGATCTCGCCCTTTTCGAAGCGCTCCCGGCTGGCGGCGCGGCGTATCTTGCCGCTGGAGGTCTTGAGGACGCTGCCGGGCGGCGCCAGCACGATCTCGTCCGGCGGCGTGCCGACCAGATCGGTGGCGACGTCGGCGATCTGTGAGCGCAGCCGTTCCCGCTCCGTCGCGTCCGTGCTGCGGGTTTCCGCCAGCACTACCAGGCGCTCCGTGCGCGAGCGGTGGTCTATGCTGCCGAAGGCGGCGACGCGGCCGGTGCGCACACCGGCGACAGCGCCCACCGCCTGCTCCAGCTCATCTGGATAGATGTTGCGGCCGGCCCGGATAACGATGTCCTTGCGGCGACCGGTGACATACAGCTCGCCGGCGCCGATGTAGGCCAGGTCTCCGGAATCGAGCCAGTCACCGTCGAACAGCGCGCGGGTCTTCTCCACGTTCCGGTAGTAGCCGCTGGTCGAGGAGGGGCCGCGGAACTGCAGGCGTCCTTCGCGACGCTCCGGCAGCTCATGGCCGGCATCGTCCACCACGCGCACCTGATGTCCCGGCAGGGGCGAGCCGTTGGACACGAAGCGCAGCGCGCCGTGATCGGTGGGGCCCGCCGCGATGGCGCGACCGGACTGCATGAAGCTGCGTCGCTCGATACGATCCACCTTGGGTCCCCGGTTCAGCGGCGGGAATGTCAGGCCCACCGCGCACTCTGCCAGACCGTACACCGGCATCAGGGCTTCGGCGCGAAAACCGAAATCGGCGAAACGTGCCGCGAACTTATCCAGGGTATCCGGACTGACGGCTTCGGCACCGTTCAAGGCGGCCCGCCAGCAGCTCAGGTCCAGGCCCTTGAGCTCGGTATCCTGCAGACGCCGCAGGCAGTATTCGTACCCGAAATTGGGGGCCGCCGAGATGGTGCCACGGTAGCGGTGGACCGCCTGCAGCCAGCGCTCCGGCCGGGCGAGAAAGCTCAGCGGTGACATGACCACAAACAGGGCGGCGTAGTACAGGCTGCCCAGCCAGGCACCGATGAGTCCCATGTCGTGGTAGAGCGGCAGCCAGCTCACACAGACGTCTCCGGCGCCGGCTTCGAGGGCCCGGCCGATGGCCCGGATGTTCGCCAGCAGGTTGGCGTGGCTCAGCACCACGCCCTTGGGGTCGCCGGTGCTGCCGGAGGTATACTGGATAAAGGCGGTGTCGCTGGACCTGGCCACCGGCAGCGCCGGCGTGCCGGCCTCCTCGATCAGATCTGAGGTGGTGACGATGTGGCGAAGCCCGGTCACCTGCGAACGCAAAAGCCTGGCTGCAGGCTTGGCCTGCGCGACGGTGATGAGGGTTCGGGCCCGACAGTTGTCCAGGATACGCGCATGTCTGCGCATGTGGTCCTCCAGCTGCGCGGGGCGGGCTGGTGGATAGAGTGGCACCGGGATGCCGCCGGCCATGAGGACAGCAAAGAAGCTGTAGAAATACTCGGGCCCGGTCGGCAGCATGAGCGACACGGGCTCGGCCGGCTGCAGCCCCAGCTGTTGCAGGCCGGCGGCCAGCCGCACGGCCTCGTCCCGCAGTTGACGGTAACTGATCACCGGCCCGGATCCGTCGTCCTGATAAAGCCGGATGTGCGTCCGATCCGGATGCTGGCCGACGTGCCAGTCGAGCGCTTCCAGGAGAGTCTGCGCAGCGCCGGGAACGGTGCCGCGCGTGCCGGCCCGGGGCGGCGGGGCCTCGTCGGTACGTTCAGCCGCGACGCCGGTCGGCGCGGGTGCGCCGGAAAGGGCCCGCAGCAACTCCCGCGGGGTCGCGGCTTCGGCGAAGGTCGACTCCGGGAGGGCGCGCTCAAAGCGCTTTTCCACCCGACCGATGAGCTCGACACGGGTGACGCTGTCCAGACCCAGATCCCTGTCGAAGGTGCTGTCCAGACCGACGATGGCGTCGGCGGGACGCTGCGGGTGAACCTCCCTCACCAGCTGCCGGATGACCTGCAACAGCCGGTCTGCCGTTGGGGTCACCTCGCTGTCGATCGGGGCCGGTGCCATGTCGGTGTGTCCTGCGCTCGTCGGCGGTTGCCGCAGGTCGCATCGTTGCAGTCACCCTTCAGTTTAGACGCCGGCGGCTCGTGCCGTAATCCCCGCTTGTGTTATGTTCCCGACTCAGCAGAGGAGGTGTCACATCATGACCGAACACCCGTTCCAGATGCGACTCGAATGCCGCTACGAGCAGCCACACAATACGGTTGCCGGCCTGCAGGTGCACCATCTCGTAAAAGGGGCGTGGGAAGACTTCGAGCTCAGCTTCGCGCAGCCCGGGTTTCTGATCTTCGTCTACGCCATCCTCAACTGCCAGCATCTCTACATGCGCACCAACGCCGACGAGCGGGGTCTGGTGCTCGCCTCGGCAACGGGATCGATCGATGTGCTGGCAGACGAGAGCTGGGTGTTGCAGAAGCTGCACGTGCGCTTCGATGCGCAGCTTCGCTCCGGTACGCCGTCGAGCGCTGATGTCGACTACATTGTCGAGCGCATGGAGCACTGCCCGGTGTCCGTCAATCTGAAGGATGTCGCAGACAGCCGCACCCAGGTGGAGTTTCTCGCCCGGGGCTGATCCGGCGCGGCGGGAAATCCTCGACGATGAAAAAGCGCCCCACGGTTGCGATCGCGATGACGCCGTTTCCCTATTGCGTGGACCAGAACGCCTCCCTGGAATTCGCCCGACAGCTCATGGACCGGCATCGGGTGCGGCACCTCCCGGTGACCGGGGAGCACGGTGTGATCGGCCTGATCACCGAACAGGATCTCAAATCGGCACTGGGTCGCGGCGCGAACAGGGGAGCAGAGCAGCCGGGGCTCAGCGTCAACGATGTATACCGCTCAAAGCCCTACGTCGTCGATCTCCACGAGCCGCTCGAGCATGTCTTGGCGACCATGGCCGAGCGTCACATTGACGCGGCTATTGTCACCCGGGCGGGCAGGCTGGCCGGGGTTTTCACGTGGGTCGACGCCTGCCGCAGCTTCGCCGCGTTCTTGCGCGAGCGTTTCCCGCACCCGGCCGACGACGGAAACGACGCCGCCTGAGGGTCGCCCCTGTGGCCCGGGGTTCTTGTGCCGGGTCGAGGGCGGCGCGACAATGCGATCACAGCGTCCGAATGAACGCGGGCCTGTGATACCGGGTGCGGTCCCATGAGTCATAAACATCAGCGCGTGCTCGCCGCCATCCTGCAGGAGCCGGTGAGCGCCAACATCCACTGGCGCGACGTCGAGTCGCTGCTGGAGCATCTCGGCGCGACCATCGAGCCGGGGCACGGCGCGCGACTGCGCTTTGTGCTCAAGGGCGTGGAGGGCACGCTGCACCGGCCGCACCACAGCGCCGTGTGCAGCAAGCACGATATCCGGCATTTGCGCGAATACCTGCGGGCCGCCGGAATCGGCCCCGCCTCGCTGTAATCGCCCCGGGCGTCCCGGCATGGAATAGAGAAAATGGACGACGAAACCAAGGCTCTGCTGCGAAACATCGGTCACCATCTCAAGTGGATCATCGTGCTGCTGTTCGCAATCCTGGCCATGCTCATTGCCGAAAGCGTCGGCGGCGGCCGGTGAGCCGCGCGCGGCGCCGCCCCGCCACCGCGACGCCGTCAGGTCTGCAGCCCGTGGGGCACGGCCCGGCGGCTGCCGATACGCTCGTACTCGGCGATCACCTGGGCGCCCAGCAGCAGAATGGTTGCGCCGATCTCCAGGCTCAGCAGAATGATGATGGCGGTGGCAAAGGTGCCGTAGACCAGGTTCACGAGCGACAGAGTGGAGAAGTACCAGACCAGCAGATGGCGGGTCAGCTCCCAGAGTAGCACGGCGGTGACGCCACCGATGAGCGCGTGGCGCAGCGCCAGGCGACCGACGGGCATGACCAGATAAAGCGAGGTCAGCAGCAGGGTTTCACCGATGATGCCGAGCAGATAGATGAGGAGCTTCTCGGCGCTGCTGAACGACCAGGTGTAGCCCATCAGGCTGATGCTCCCGGCGGGCAGTGCATGAAGGCCCCCGCTGACCAGGCTGACCAGCAGCAGACCTCCCGTCAGCAGCAGAATATAGGCGTAGGGAATCACGGCAGAGACCAGAAAATGCCGTCGCCGGATGGCTACACGGTGAAAGAAGATCACCGACATGGCGTTCTCCAGCACGGTGAAGGCGAGCGAGCTGAAAAACAGCAGGATGGCCAGGCCCACCCACCCTACCACACTGCGGTTCTCCATGAATACGCTGATCTGGGCGATCAGCGCATCGGTCTGTCCCGGGGCGATCAGCGCCAGATGGTCGCGCAGCGCATCGAGCAGGGTCTGTTGTTCCTGGACGTGGGACAGCAGCACCAGCATCAGCGCCAGCATCGGAACGATGGAAAGCAGCGTATAGTACGCCACTGCGCCGGCCAGCAGGAAACCCTGGTTGGCGCGGAACCCGCTCAGCACCTGCCAGGCGAAGCGCCAGGGATTATCGAGCACGGAGCGGGCCCGCGAAACCGGGGGGTTCATGGGTGCGGGCGGCCCGGCGCCGGTCGCAATGCAGAAATCTGATCAGCCGAGGGCTGCTCGGTGACATTGATGCCTTCCCGGGAACCGCGCGGCCCCATGGCCTGCCGGTCAATGCACCATGCTTTGGTGCGGCGGGAGCTTGCTGGTGATCGACGCCGGCGGGATCACGGGATAGTCGCCGTCGCCGGAGCCAGAGTCGTCGTCCTCGGGCCCGATGTGACACACCCGGTGATACAGTGCCAGGTAATGCTCCGCGCTGGCCGCCCAGCTGAAATCCTGCTTCATGCCGGTGATCACCAGCTTCCACCAGTCGACCCGTGAGGTCTGGTAATGGGCCAATGCCCGCTGGCAGGCCTCCAGCAGGGCGGCCGGGTTGTCGGGCGCGAATGTGAAACCCGTCGCGGTGTAATCGCGTGCGCTGTTCTCGTTGAGGTCGGTGACGGTGTCCGCCAGGCCGCCGGTGCTGTGCACGATCGGCACCGTGCCGTAGCGCAGGCTGTACATCTGGTTCAAGCCGCAGGGTTCATAGCGCGAGGGCATGAGAAAGCAGTCACTGCCGGCTTCGATGCGGTGGGCGAGAGCTTCGTTATAGCCCATGTGCGCCGCGAGCTGCTGCGGATAACGTTTCGCGGCCTCCTGCAGGGCGGCCTCCAACGCCTCTTCACCGTCGCCCAGGATGGCGAGCTGCACGGGCTGTTGGAGCAGCTCGTCCAGGACCGCCAGAATGAGGTCGGACCCTTTCTGCTGCACCAGCCGGCCGACGTGTCCTATCAGGAGCGCGCCGGCCTCCACCGGCAGGCCGAGCTCCTGCTGCAGAGCCGCTTTGTTCAGCACCTTGTGCTGCAGGCTGTGTATGTCGTAGTTGTGTGTGATGTGGCGATCGGTAGCGGGATTCCACACCTCGCGGTCCATCCCGTTCAATATACCGGTCAGATTGGCGGAACGGTACTGAAGCAGCCCCTCGAGTCCGTAGCCGAACTCGGGCGTGCAGATCTCCTGCGCATAGGTTGGGCTCACCGTGGTGACCCAGTCGGAGCAGGCGATCCCGCCTTTGAGGAACGACAGCTTGCCGTGGAACTCGACACCGTCGATGGACCACAGGCTTGTGGGTAGCTCGAGCGCGGTGAAGGCCTCCCTGGGGAACAGGCCCTGATAGGAGAGGTTGTGAATGGTGAACAGGGTCGCCGGGCGCACTTGCCGGCGGGAAAGCAGCGCTGGTACCAGCCCCGTCTGCCAGTCATTGCAGTGCACCAGGTCCGGTTTCCAGTCGTCCTCCGCCTGCCCGAGCGCGAGCTCGACGACGGCGCACGCAAAGGTGGCAAAGCGTGCCGCGTTGTCGGGCCAATCGGTACCGTCATCCTGGACATAAGGGTTTCCCGGGCGCCGGAAGTGGGCCGGCGAGTCGACCAGGTAGAGCATCACCTTGCTGTCGGGAAACTGGCCCCTCAGGATCTTGACGGGTTGGGGCGAGCCGCTCAGTGTGAGGTTGGCCACGGTGCTCAAGGGCCCTGCGCGCTCCAGCACCTCGCTGTAGGCGGGCAGGACGAGGCGCACGTCATTGCCACGCTGTTGTAAGGCCGCGGGCAGGCTTCCCGAAACATCGCCAAGACCCCCGGTCTTTATGAGGGGATAAGCCTCGCTGGTGCAATAGAGAATATTCATGGTTCGCTCCGGCTCGATCTCCCGTGCCAACGAATACACAGCTCCTTACTGAAGCTTCCCTGAGAAAGAGCTTTTGTTGCGCATTTCGCGCGGTCAGGCCGCCATCGTGGCCATTGTCAGACGAGGGCCGCAGCAAAATCAAGCGCTCCCGGCGGGTCTTGGGCTCGCATTCAGAGGGTGGACCAGGGGTTTCGGAGGTGCGCGGCCGGCCCACGGTGGCGCCGGGACCTGGTTGCAGCTGCGAGCTCAGTCCAGCGCCGGGCCCAGCACGAAATCCACCGGCTCGAAACCGTGATCCTCCAGCACCGCGGCGATATCCTCCCAGCTATAGTCAGTGTTGCTCTCTTCCACGCTCGCGATGAGCCCGGTTACGTGCCGGAATACCTCGTGCTCCTCGATATCCTCAGGCACGGTCATCAGCCGGATGCCGGTGAATTCCCTAGCGGGCAGAATCATAAGCTTCTGGTCCATACATTCCTCTGTGTCTGTCGGTTGCTGGCCGGCCGAGCGCGGATCGTCGGTCGCTGTCCGCCTGCAGCAAGCCGGGCTCACAATAGCCCATCTGTCGTGCCTGCGCACGCCCGGAAAGCCGACCGCCGACACTTCAGGAATCGGGTATAGTGAACGGGCGCAGCCCCGGCTCCACCCCGGCGGGTACAGCTCATGCTGAAGATTACCAACACCCTTGTCGTTCCCGACAGCGAAATTGAGATCAGTGCGGTTCGTGCCCAGGGCGCGGGCGGCCAGAACGTCAACAAGGTCTCGAGCGCCGTCCATCTGCGCTTCGACATGCGGAGCTCATCTCTGCCCGAGCGCTGCAAGCAGCGGCTGATGCAACTGCAGGATCGGCGCATCAGCCGGGAAGGCGTGGTTGTGATCAAGGCCCAGCGGTATCGCAGTCAGGACAAGAACCGCGAAGAGGCTCTGCAGCGGCTCGCCGACCTGATCCGGCGCGCAACGCTAGTACCCAAGCAACGTGTCCCCACCAGACCCACCCGGGCGTCCCG
>JASFKW010000027.1:0-32703 GCA_050118435.1 Gammaproteobacteria bacterium
AAGCCGACAGTCTCTGGGCAAACCCGCTGGCACGCCACCTGACAACGGTTCTCGTGGTCAAGCTGCTGCTCTTGGCGCTGCTCTGGTGGCTGTTTTTCCGTCCCCCGGAGGCGGGCGTGTCTCCGCTCATGGACGTCCACACTCACATCGCCGGACCCCGCGCCGGGACGGCATCCACTCTGACTGATTGAGGCCTGCTGATGGTTGCTGAATCCGTTGTCGACCTATCGCGGCTGCAGTTTGCGCTGACAGCCATGTATCACTTTCTGTTTGTTCCGCTCACGCTGGGGCTCTCCTTCCTGCTCGTGATCATGGAGTCGGTCTATGTCATGACCGGCAAAGAGATCTACAAGGACATGACGCGTTTCTGGGGCAAGCTTTTTGGCATCAACTTTGCCTTGGGCGTGACCACGGGAATCACCATGGAATTCCAGTTCGGCACCAACTGGGCCTATTACTCACACTATGTGGGCGACGTGTTCGGGGCTCCTTTGGCCATCGAGGGCCTCACGGCGTTTTTCCTGGAGTCGACCTTCATTGGCCTGTTCTTCTTCGGCTGGGACCGGCTGAGCAAACAGCAACACCTGCTGGTGACTTTCCTGACGGCGTTGGGCTCCAATCTGTCGGCGTTGTGGATCCTGGTGGCGAACGGCTGGATGCAGAACCCGGTCGGCGCCGAGTTCAGCTACGAAACCATGCGCATGGAAATGAGCAGCTTCGGCGAGCTGCTCTTCAATCCGGTGGCCCAGGTCAAGTTCGTGCATACGGTTGCGGCCGGTTACGTGACCGGCTCCATGTTCGTGCTCGGTATCAGCAGCTACTACCTTCTCAAAGGGCGCGACCTGGCCTTTGCCAGACGCTCCTTCGCGGTCGCCGCCGGATTCGGCCTGGCATCGGTGCTCTCGGTGATCGTGCTGGGTGACGAAAGCGGGTACGAGATGGGCGATGTGCAGAAAACCAAGCTCGCCGCCATTGAGGCTGAGTGGGACACGCACGAGCCGCCGGCGGCGTTCACCCTGTTCGGAATTCCCAACCAGGAGACGCAGACGACCGACTACGCCATCAGGATACCCTGGGTGCTCGGCCTGATCGCCACCCGCTCGGTGGACGAGGAAGTGGTTGGCATCAAGGAGCTGATGGCGAGCCACGAGGCCCGAATCCGTAAGGGCATGATCGCCTACCAGCGTCTTCAGGTGTTGCGCAGCGGCGACTTTACCGAGGCCGACAAGGCCGCATTCGAGGAGGTCAAGGCGGATCTGGGCTACGGACTGTTGCTCAAGCGCTATACACCCAACGTGGTCGATGCGACCGAAGATCAGATTCAGCAGGCCGCGCGTGACACCATCCCCAGGGTTGCTCCGCTGTTCTGGAGCTTCCGCGTCATGGTGGCTTCAGGCTTCCTCATGCTGTTCATCTTTGCGGCCAGCTTCTATTACTGCGCCCGGAGGGTTGCCGCACAAAAACGCTGGCTGCTGAGGATGGCCCTGTGGGGGATCCCGCTGCCCTGGATCGCCGCCGAGACCGGCTGGTTTGTGGCCGAATACGGACGCCAGCCCTGGTCGATCGGCGAGGTGCTGCCAACCTATATGAGCACCTCGACCCTGCAGACCGGGGACCTGTGGTTCTCGCTGGTCGGCTTTATCGGCTTCTACACCCTGCTGCTGGTGGTGGAGCTGTACCTCATGTTCCACTTCGCGCGCCTCGGACCCAGCAGCCTGCACACCGGGCGTTATGACTTTGAACGCCGTAGTGGGGCCGGCGCTGCAATACTGGCAACGCAGCCCCAGCAACGACACGACTGAGCGGGAGACACGCGACATGATTCTGGACTATGAAACCTTGAAACTGATCTGGTGGGTTCTGGTCGGCGTGCTGCTGATCGGATTCGTGATCACCGACGGCTTCGACATGGGAGCGGGTGCGCTTTTGCCCTTCCTGGGCAAGACCGACGAAGAGCGGCGGGTGATCATCAACACCGTGGGGCCGCACTGGGACGGCAACCAGGTCTGGTTCATTACTGCGGGCGGCGCGATTTTCGCGGCATGGCCGGCGGTCTACGCCGCGGCGTTCTCGGGCTTCTACATCGCCATGCTGCTGGTGCTGTTCGCGCTGTTCTTCCGTCCCGTCGGCTTTGATTACCGCAGCAAGATCGACGACCCCCGCTGGCGCAGGACCTGGGACTGGGGCCTGTTCGTGGGCGGGGCCGTGCCGGCGCTGGTGTTCGGTGTCGCCTTCGGCAACCTGTTTCTCGGTGTCCCCTTTCAGCACGACGAGCTGTTGCGCCCGACCTATACCGGCTCGTTCTGGGCACTGCTCAATCCCTTTGCGCTGCTGGCCGGTATCGTGAGCCTGTCCATGCTGGTGATGCACGGCGCGGTGTGGCTGCAGCTGCGAGCCGAGCAGGTGATCGCCGACCGCGCCCGGTCCGCCGTGCAGATGGGGGGCGGTGTGCTGATCGTGGCGTTCGCCGCGGCGGGTGTCTGGATTGCGTATGGGATCGATGGTTACCAGATTGCAGCCATGCCACCGCTCGATGCGCCGCCCAATCCCCTGGCCAAGCAGGTCGTCACCGGTGGAGGCAACTGGCTGGCAAACTATGCCCGCTATCCCTGGATGATGACCGCACCCGTGCTGGGTTTCGCTGCCGCTGCCCTGACGATCGGGCTCGCGCGCCGTAACCGTCCCGGCCTGGCCTTTATCAGCAGCTCACTGGCTATGTCCGGCGTCATACTTACCGGCGGTTTTTCGCTGTTTCCGTTCGTGATGCCGTCCAGCACGCAGCTCAACAGCAGCCTGACGCTCTGGGACGCTTCATCCAGCCATTTCACCCTGACGGTGATGTTCTGGGCGGCGGCGATTTTCGTTCCCATTATTCTGCTTTACACGGCGTGGACATACCGCGCCATGTGGGGGCGGGTAACGGTGCAGCAGATTCGTGATCACACCCATTCGGCATACTGATACGAGGAGCATACGACATGTGGTATTTCACCTGGATTCTTGGTGTCCTGCTCGCGGTTGCCCTCGGGGTTATCAACGTGCTCTGGCTGGAGTCGGAGCACTGTCTCGGAGGAAGCGATGAAGACGGTGCAAAAACGGATGACTGAGCTGCCGGATGCCGCTGACGGGGCGCGCCCGCCGCTGCACTACCGCGGGCCGGCGCGTCTGGTCTCGCTACTCATGGCAGGCGGTGTCAGCCTGCTGCTCACCCTTTACCCCCAGGCCGTGATTCAGGCGGGGGCGGCGCCGAGGCACACGGCGCTCACGTTGACGATGTGGGGCGTTGCAGCGGGCTTTGTGCACGGCGTCGGCTTTGTGCCGCGCAACGGTCTTCTGCGGGTTCTTCTGGGGCCGCTTGCAGCCTGGTCGCTGATGCCGTGTGGAATGCTTTTTCTCGCCAAATTCTGAAAGGATCTTCAGAAAACCCTACACGAGGTCAATATCGATGCAAACACGACTGGAAAATATGCCCATTGCTCTGTTCTCGACGGTGATGGGACTGAGCGGTCTGGCGATTGCCTTGCAGCGCGCCGGTGGCCTGTGGCCGGTTTCCGTGACGCTGGGAAATTTCGTGGCTCTGTTGAGTCTGCTGGTGTTCGTGGTGCTGGTGTGGATGTACACCGCCAAAGCAATCCGCTATCCGGCGCTGGTGCAGGCCGAATTGTCAGATCCAGTCAAGATGAGCTTCGGTGCCATGGTGACTGTCAGCCTCTTGCTGCTCAGCGTCACCACGCTGCACCTGGCGCCCGCGGTTTCACGCGTCCTGTGGGTCGCGGGTGCTTCGCTGCACCTGGCCTACACCCTCTACGCACTGAGCACCTGGATCCATAAGAGTGACGTCGACATCAGGCACATCAGCCCGGCCTGGTTCATTCCGGTCGTGGGCAACATCCTGGTGCCGGTGGCTGGCGTAACCCACGCCGGCCCCGACATCAACTGGTTCTTTCTCAGCATCGGGTTGTTGTTCTGGGTGGTCCTGTTCACCATCATCGTTTACCGGGTGATTTTTCATCATCCCCTTCCGGACAGGCTGCTGCCGACCCTGTTCATCATGATTGCACCACCGGCGGTAGGGTTCATTTCCTACGTGAAGCTCACAGGTAATCTCGACGGTTTCGGCCGCCTGCTGTATTTCAACGCGCTGTTTCTCACCCTGTTGCTGTTCCTGCAGCTACCGCGGTTCCTGCGCCTGCCCTTCTACCTGTCGTGGTGGGCTTACTCGTTCCCGCTGGCGGCGATGGCCGTGGCCACCCTGCTGATGCAGGAGCTGGCGCAACTGCCGGTGTATACGTTCCTCGCCTGGATGTTCCTCGGCATTCTGTACGCCGTCGTCATCTATCTGGTCGCGCGCACGCTGTATGCGGTCGCCCATCACCAGATCTGCGTGGAACAGCATTGATTTTGCCTCCAAGGAAGAGCCATGAACGCCAGTCCGGCTTTCCAATGGTGTCCCTGAACTGCCAGACCGTTTTGTGATCAAATGCCGTGATACGATCAGTGTGGGTCTGACGTCTGGTATCCCACGGGTAAATGGTGCTGACTGACATGCGCAATACTGCTGAGGACGGGTTGACGTTTGGTCCTGTGCCTTCGCGCCGGCTCGGGCGCAGTCTCGGGATCAACAACATTCCACCCAAGGCCTGTTCCTATGCGTGCGTCTATTGCCAGGTCGGGCCCACTCCCAGCCCTGAGCTCGTCCCGCGCGTTTTCCATGCGCCGGAGCGGATTGTCGATGCGGTCGAGACACGCCTGGCCCGGTTGCGGGAGCAGGGGGAGCGGGTCGACTACTTGACCTTTGTTCCCGACGGGGAGCCTTCGCTGGACGCCCGCCTGGCTGAGACCGTCGAAGCGCTGCGGGCCCTCGATGTTCCCATCGCCATCATCTCCAATGCCTCGTTGATCTGGCGAGAGGATGTTCGAGATACCCTGGCAAAAGCCGACTGGGTGTCCCTCAAGGTCGACGCCGTCGACGACGCTCTCTGGCGGCGTATCAACCGTCCCCACGCCGCCCTGGATCATCGCGCCATACTCGACGGCATGCTGCGTTTCGCCGCTGAGTTCAAGGGCACGCTGGCCAGCGAATCCATGCTGGTAAGGGGACTGAACGACAGCGGTGCAGCCGCCGGGGATCTGGCAGACTTCCTCGGAAAGCTGCGCCCCGCTATCGCCTGCCTCGCGGTCCCGACCCGACCGCCGACAGAAAAAGACGTTCGAGCGCCGGACGAGGGGATCCTGAACCTGTTTTACCAGAAGGTCCGCCAGCAGGTCGATCGTGTGGAGCTGCTGACCGGCTACGAAGGGAGCTCCTTTGCCTCGACCGGCGACCCCGTAGAGGACCTGCTGTCGATCGCGGCCGTTCATCCGATGCGCGAAGAAGCCGTGCACGAGCTGCTTGCCCGCGCCGGTGCTGACCCCGGGCTTCTCCAGGAGCTGATCGAGCAGCACCGGCTGGTGGAGACAATTTACGAGGGACGCCGGTTCTATGTGCGGCGCCTGGTGCCGGAATCGGAGTAGACGCCGCGGCCGGCGCCTAGCGGGGACAGACCACGGTTTCGCCTAACGGGGACAGACGACGGCTTCGCCTCGACCTCGGGGTGTGCTCAGGAACCGTCCTGTTCCGCTCCCGCCCCCGGCTCCGTCGGTCTGGCATCTTCTTCCGATGCATCGGGCGGGCCCTGAGCGGCGTCGTCCGCACCCGTCGCTTCGTCGGCGGAGTGTAATAAGCGCTCTCGGGCGGCGGCTTCGATCAGCGGCTTCGCCGTGTAGCCGGGAACGCGGAAGTATTCGGGGCGACTCGAGACCTTGAGCACGTAGTCGTTCTCGGCGTCGCGCTCGCCGAGGCGGTATTCGATCGTCTCGCCGTCCCGGCGCTTCACACTGAGCGCCAGGACCGGCGCCTCCAGGCCGTAGCCGGCACTGGCCTCCTGTCCGAGCACCGAGCCGATGGTCAGGCTGGCCAGCTTTTGCGCCAGAGCGTCAGCGTCTTCCTGGCTGACGGTTTCGCCTTCCTGCAGACTCTCGGCATGCCAGACGGCCTCACCGGACGTCTCGGCGGCCTCATCCTGCGAAGGGTTGCCGTCTTCCGTCACCGGTGCCCGCGTCAGGGTCAGCTCGCCCAAAGTGATCGATGCGATCTGCTCGGACGGGAGCTTCAGCACGCCTTTGTCTTCCCAGTCCTCGGCTTTCGCCGGCGCGTCATACAGCCCGAACCCGGCGGTGTAGACTGCATCGTCGTTACTGGTTCGGGCGTGCACCTGACGCATGCCCGGCGAGGTGCCGAAATAGAGCGTGGCCAGAGTCTCGTCGCTCTTGGCGAGTGTTACGCGCCGCTCGAAGCTCTCTTCGCTCACCTTGAAGCGCTTCTGTGCACCCTCGGTCGTGGCGACCGCCAGGCCGCGCTTCAAACCCTCAAGCTGATCGAGCAGTCGGCCCACCTTGGTGTCGTCCGCAGGGAAGTCGTCCATGCCGGGAAGCACCCAGCCATCGGGCTGTCTGACCAGAACGAGCTTCTGATCGTCGGAGCCTTCGATGGTGATCCGGTCCACGGTGCGCCCGCCCAGACCGACGAGCGGGGTGTCGGGTCGGCTCGCGCTCAGCTCCGGGCCGGTGAGACTCATGCCGACGGCCAGCGCCAGCTGGGCCACCAGCAGGACAGCGAGCATTGCAATGGTCTTCTGCATGGTTCAAGCCTCCGCCAGAATTGCCTGATAACGCCGCTGCTCGGCGCGGTGCACCCACCGGCGCCAGAACCAGACGGCCACCAGACCGAGCAACGCCAGGCTGTAATTGAGGTATTCCCAGAACAGCTGATCTGCGCGATCCATAGGCGCAAGCGTGCGAGCGAACTGAGCACGGCTTCGAATCGCGAGCAGGCCGCGATCCTCCAGCGACCAGTCGACCGCGTTCTGCAGGAATTCCGCCGGCTTGGTGTAGAGCGTGCCCAGCCCCTCGGAGGCCAGGCTCAGCACCGCATCGTCGGCGAAGGTGTTGGACGCCACCAGAATGATGCGGGCCGATTCGGGAGAGCGGTCGATCACGCCGGTGATGGGGGGCGGGGTTTCCTGCGCCTCCGCGGCGGCATCCCTTGACGCGGCGTCGGCACCCTCGGTATCCGCCGGTGCCTCGGGCGGTTTCGCCAGGGGTGAATCCTTGCCCTTGAAGTAGGAGTCGAATCGCCCTTCGACAGCAACGCCCAGCAGGCGGGCGCCGCGCTCCGCCCCCGGCTCGAAGCCGGTATCCGGCCAGCTCTGGTAATCGGGCATGATGTTCGGCTCGGGGGACACCCAGCTCTGGTCCGACGAGCGCAGCAGCGCTGCAACCGAGCGCGCCTGGTTCTTGTCTTCGTCCACCGTGATCGGCGAAACCCAGTTCAGGGTCACCTGTCCGAGCGCCGCGGTGATTGGATGATCCGAATTCAGACCTTCGCCTCGAACATCGGGAAAGTGCGGGTAGGGCAGCATGCGGATTTCGCGGATCGCGAGTCCGCCGACCGAGCGCTGCACCGGCACCGGCAGTGCCGCGTTCTGCGGATCGAGGACCATGGTGTCCTCGATCGTCAACCCCTGGTGCGCGAGCCAGTCCTCGAGCCCCGACTGGTGTTTGGTGGCCTTCAGGCTCTCGGCGACCCGGGCGTCGAACGGCGAGGTCGCCAGCACCAGGCTGCCACCCTGCATCAGGAACTGGTCGATGGCGAACAGCTGCTTCTCGTCCAGATCCTCGGGCGCCAGCAACAGCAGCAGGTCGGCATCCGCGGGCACGCGGCCGTCCTTCAGATCGGTCTCTTTGATGCGCGCGTTCTCGGTCAGGGTTTCGGTGAGCAGGGTGTAGCGCTTCGCGTCCGGTCCGGATGCGGGCGGCTTGACCACGGCGACCGTCTTGAGAAAGCCCGGTGCAAGCCGCTGGAAGGCAGCTTCCAGGGCGCGCTCCAGGCCGTCGCGGTCCAGCTCCTCCGGCAGCGGGACCTGCACCGTCTCGCCGTCGGCCGCAAGCACCATGTAGAACCAGAACGGCTGGGGGTCGAACAGGCTCGCGATCTGCGGGCCGAAGCCGTATTTGCGCTTCAGCTCTTCGGCCAGCGCCCCCTCCCCGGCATCGGGATCCTGGAAACGCGTGGTCAGCTTGTCGCCGGCTTCCTGCTTCAGCTCGCCGAGCACCGCCTCCAGGTCGCGGCGCAGCGCGACCAGCTGGTCCGGCAGTTTTTCATCCGGTGAGATGTAACCGGTAAACTGCACCGGCCGGGTGAGGGTCTCGAAGGGGTTGCCACCCGCTTGGTAGGCGGTGAGCACCTTGCGTATCGAGCGGGTGATCGCGTATTCGGGATTCTTGAGCACCACATCGAGATCGCGCTCGCCGCGCGCCTTGACCTCGATGAGGTCGCGATAGCCCAGCACCTCGTGCTGGTCGCCGTAGGCCACCAGGATGTCGAAATAGGAGCTCACCACGGAGGTCTGGTACTTGCTCGCCATCTGGAACGGCACCGGGCGGATGCCGTACTTGCTCGCCGCCTCCTCTTCCAGCGCCTGGTCCTCGTGGGGGTCGACGAACTCCACCCGGACCTGGCCGCCGCCCGCCACCGCGTATTCCTCCAGCAGGTCCCGCAGCCGGGGGACCAGGGGTGCCAGCAGCGGGTGGGTCTTGGCCGAGAAGTAGCCGCGGATCAGCAGCGGCTCCTGCAGCTGGCCCAGATACTGGCGCGTGGCGTCGGAGAGCGAATAGATGTTGCCCTGGGTGATGTCGGCTCGCACCCAGCCCACCGGAGCAAGCCACAGATTGCCGGCGATGAAGTTGGCGGCCGTCAATCCGACCAGCCAGCCCCACTGGCGGTGCCGCTTCGAGGGTGGGTTGCCGGCCCAGCGCAGACGCTCGAGGGAGAACAGGTTCAGCGCCAGGAACACGCCCACGATCGAAAGGTAGTAGTAGAGGTCGCGCAGATCCAGCACCCCGCGCGTAATGGAGTCGAAGCGCGAGCCGGTGCCGAGCTGGGCGAGCACGCCGCCGACCTGGTGACCGAACAGGCTGGTGATCATGGGCGAGCCAAGCAGATAGAAGACGCCGCACACCACGACGGTCAGAATCAGCGCCACGATGGGGTTGTCGGTGCGCGCGCTCATGTAGAGGCCGATCGCCACGTAGGCGGCCGCCAGGAACAGCGCCGCCACATAGCCGCCGATCACCGGGCCCCAGTCGAGGGGGCCGAGCAGCGCCACCGTCAGGGGCAGGGGCAGGGTCAGCAGCAGCGCCACGGCGACCAGGGCCAGCCCGGCCAGAAACTTGCCGAGCACCAGCTGCAGGGGCCTCACCGGGCTGGTGAGCAGGGTTTCCAGGGTGCCCGCCCGGCGCTCCTCCGACCAGGCGCGCATGGTCAGCGCCGCCACCAGAAAAATGAGCAGCACCGGCATCCACTGAAACAGCGGCCGCACGTCGGCGATGTTGCGGGCGAAAAAGGTCTCCACCCAGAAGAACACGAACAGGGTTACCGCCAGGAAGGCGCCCAGAAACAGAAAGGCGGCGGGGGAGCTGAAGAAGCCGCTGAATTCCCTGCCTGCGATACGCCTGAGCTCACGCATGGGCCACCTCCCCGGTCGGAGCGATCTCGTTGGCCTCGGCAAACACCGTCTCCAGGTCGCGGTGCTCCGGATGCAGCGCGTAGAGTCTGCGACCGGCGGCACCCAGTGCCGTCGCGATCCGGGGCGCCGCTTCGTCGTCGGCATCCAGTGCGTAGGTCCAGCGACCGTTGGCCCGGCCACGCGCTTCCACGCCGCCCACGCCCTCGACGCCGGCCAGCAGCTCCGCGGCTTCGTCGTCGACCCTGACCAGCAGGCGCTGGCCCTGTTGCAAGGCATCCAGTCGTGAATCGACGACCAGCTGACCGGTGCGCAGGATCAGCACCCGGTCGCAGACGGCCTGAACTTCCTGGAGTATGTGTGTCGATACGATGACCGTCGCGGTCCGTGCCAGCTCCCCGATGAGCTCGCGCATCTGCAGTATCTGGGTCGGGTCGAGGCCGTTGGTGGGCTCGTCCAGGATGACGATATCCGGTTGATGCAGAATGGACTGGGCCACGCCGACACGCTGGCGGTAGCCGCGCGACAGGGTCTGGATCGGGTGGGTTGCCTTTTCCGCCAGCACCGTGCGCTGAAGCGCCCGCGCGATCGCGGAAGGACGCTGGTCCTCAGCGACGCCGTGAAGGCCCGCCTGGTAATCCAGGTAGTCGATCACGGTCATCTCGGGATACAGCGGACAGTTCTCCGGCAGGTAGCCGATGCGCGCCTGGATGGCCCGGGTGTCGCGGCCGATGGTCAGGTCGTCGATGCGGATGCTGCCGGATGTCGGCTCCAGGAAGCCCGTCATCATTTTCATGATGGTGGTCTTGCCGGCGCCATTGTGGCCGAGCAGACCCACGACCTCGCCGTGGTCGATGCGAAACGACACGTCATCCACCGCCAGGAGATCGCCATAGCGGCGCGTCAGGTGTTCGACCTGGATCATGCCTATCCCCCTCTTTGGTATTGTCAGGCTCCGTGCCACCCTCGATGGCGGCAAAAGAGCGCGAAATTACCCGCTGGCGGTGAGATTCCCCGGCCGCAGGAAAGTTCCCAAAATTTTGTGGGATTTCCGGCGCCGGATCCCGCCATCCGCAGCAGCGCGCATGCCGGCGTCGCTGGTGTCCCGGAGCTGGCATCCGCCGGGCCGCCGGACCGAGCGCCTTTTGCCGCCGTGTCGGGGTTGGAGATTTTTGGGGATGTATTCGAAAAATTCAATATGCGCCTGGCAGCCTGACCCAGCCGCCGGCCGCCCCGCTCTGTGCCGGTGGGGTACTTGACGGCATCTGCGGTGTTGGCGGATTCTTTGCATTTGACCGGCGAGCACATTGATGGCCCAAGGCCTGATCGCTCGCGCCACTGGAAGGAGGCTGGTCCCCTTGGTGTACCACCCGATTTTCGCGGACCGTCGACGCTGGTGCGCTGCCCGGTGAGGCGGCGGTCGTGGCGCGGGCATGAAGATCATCACCGGCAAACCCATCGCTGCAGGTTACGCACAGGGCCGCGCGGTGATCATGGGCGCCGGCGGATCAGAGATCACCCGCACAGAGATCCCCCCCGACCGGATTGATGCCGAGCTCGAGCGTTTTCATGCGGCGCTCGAATCGGGGTACCGCGAGCTGCAACAGCTTCAGGCGCGCGTGCAATCCGAGCTCGGCAGCGCTTCGGCGGAGATCTTCTCCGCGCATCTGCTGTTTCTCAGGGACCAGCAGTTCATCGGCAGGGTGGAAGCGTGCATCAGAGATGATCGACTCAGTCTGGAATCGGCGATTCAGGTCACCATCGACGAGCTCGCGCGACTGCTGAACGAGGCCGACAACCCCTACCTGCGAGAGCGGGCGGCCGACGTGCGCGACCTGCGTCGCAGGCTGCTGCGTCATATTGCGCAAACCGGGGCCACCGAGCGGCTCACCCAGCTCAAGCCGGATTCGATACTCGTCGCGCGCGAGCTGCTGCCCTCCGATCTGCTCGATTTCGACCACAGGCACCTGGTCGGCATTGTAACGGAGACGGGTGGTGAGACCAGTCACGCGGCGATTCTGGCACGCGCCCTCGGCGTGCCCGCGGTCACCGGAATCGCCGACGCGACCCGGATCATCGAGGCCGACATGCGGCTTCTGATCGACGGGGAGAACGGTGAAGTCGTGCTTGAGCCCGGGCCGCAACGGCTGCATGCGGCGAGAGCGAGCAAGGCGCGCTATGACGGGCTGACACGACACGCCCTCGACGCCGAGGGGTACGAATGCAGGACCCGTGACGGTGTGAAGGTCCACCTGCTCGCCAACCTCGGCCGTCCCTTCGAGGTCGACCAGGTCGCCGAGCACCACCTGGAGGGCGTTGGCCTGTTCCGCACCGAGTACCTCTTTCTCGGGGAGCCCGTAGCACCGTCATTGGAGCGCCAGCGCGAGGCTTACTGTCAGATCGCAGCAGCGCTTCACGGCCTGCCGCTGGTGATCCGCACCCTGGATCTGGGCGGGGACAAATGGCCGGCATTTCTGAAGCCGAGGTTCGAAGCCAATCCGAGTCTCGGCGTTCGTGGCTTGCGCTTGGCCCTGCTCGCCGACGAAACCCTGTTCCGCACCCAGATACGCGCGATGCTGCACGCCGCCCAGGGCCACGATTTGCGGATCATGCTGCCGATGGTGCTGGGCTGCGCCGACCTGCGGCATGCGATGGCGATCATCCGGGAGGTGGCAGACGCTGAGGAGATAACAGAGCTGCCGCCCGTCGGGGCGCTCATCGAAACACCCTCGGCCGTGTTCGCCATTGACGAGATTCTGGCAAGCTGCGATTTCGTCAGTATCGGGACCAACGACCTGACGCAGTTCATGCTGGCGGCCGACCGCAATGCGCTCGCCGTGATCGACGATTATACCGTGCTGAATCCCTCGGTGCTTCGCGCGGTACACCGGGTGGTCGAGGCGGCGCAGCGCACCGGAAAGCCGGCCGCCGTGTGCGGCGAGGCGGCGGGGGACCCGCGTGTGGCTTGCCTGCTCGTGGGCCTGGGCGTGCGCAGACTCAGCATGAGCCCGGTGAGCGCCGCCCGCGTGCGCTACGCCGTGCGCGCTTCACACCACCAGTCGCTGGACGAGCTCGCCCGGGCGGCCCTGAGCAGCGACTCGGCGCAGACCGTCTCCCGCCTCGTCACCGATGCGCTGAGCAGTGTTCTTCCGGAGCTGGGTTCCCCGGCCGTTTCGGTATAGCCCTCCAGCGGCGCGAGGGCGCACCAGAATGAAAAAAGAAGCGCTCCGTTCCCGCCATCGTCGTGCTCAGTGCGCTGGCCCCGGTCGTCGGCCCGGGGTATGAATTTCACCGCTTCATGCGGCGGCCGCTGGCGATTCCCGAAGCACAACATTTGCCGTCCGGCGATTTCAGCTGAAGAAGCAGTTACCGTCTCGATGCCAGAAGATGCAGCCGGTTCGCCACCGGCGGTCTACACTTAGTCAGAAGGAATCGAGTGTGATTCGGCGTCGCGCGGAGCCTGGTGAGGCCGCGGTCCCCGGGCGACGGACTGTCGGTCATGCGATCGACACCCAGCGTTCGCGATGACCACCGGGCGGAAGCTCATCAGGCTGCGAAGCTCGAGTGTTGACGAATGCCCCGCAACGCGCTTGCCAGAATTTTTACGTCAGACAGAATAACATGTTAAACAGGGCTGTTGCATCAACGGGAGGGGGGCGGACACGGCTTGCCCGGCCACGGAGCGCGGTTTTGAAGCTGCTCCTGGTAGCGCTGGTCCTGGGGCTGGCCTACCTGTTCACGGCGCTCGTGCGGGAGGCGCCGCAGGGCGCAGACAGGTCCGCCCAGCGCGTTCAACCACTCGCGATTCCGCCCCTCGCTGCCCGCTGGCCGGCGCAGGCGAGGGATGAAACGAGCCGGATGCCTGTTTCCGGCGTGACCGGGCGGGATCGGGCACCGGGCAGGGCGCCGTCGCCCGGTGCCTCCGATGCTGCCCTCGATCTGGTGCTCCGCGGCACCTTTTCGTCGACCGATTCCCGTCTCGCCCACGCGATCGTTGCGGACCGGTCGGGCAACGAAGAGCACTACAGGGTCGGTGATTCCATGCCGGGCGGGATCCTGGTTCACGAGATCATGCCCGACAGGGTGGTTGTGTTGCGTAACGGTCGGTACGAGACGCTGCCTCTGGTGCGCGACGACGCTGAGGGCGGGGTCAGGCTGCAGGCCCGGTCCGGCCCGGCGGGCGGCCCAGGGGCGGGTTCCGATCCGGGCCCGGTCTTCGTGCAGCAGCCGAAATCCCTGATCGATCTTGTCCAGCCGCAGCCGGTGCGCTCGGACGGACGCTTCATCGGTTTCCGTCTCAGACCTCGCAGCAATCATCATCCGCTGCAGGAATTCGGCTTTCAGCAGGACGACGTTGTGACCTGGGTCAACGAGGTGAATCTCGACAACCCGCTGAAAGGCGTGCGCGCGCTGAGCAGTATCTCCGGCGGGGACTATGTCAATATGACGGTACGGCGTGCCGGCCAGGACTTTTCGCTGTCCTTCCACGTGCCACAGGAGTTTCGTTGACCGCACCCCAGCGGCCGCCACCCGCCGACAGACATGAGGCTGTGTCGATGGACACCCTGGTAAGGCCGTGCGATTCCTGCTGACAGTTGGATTGTTTTTCCTTGGCGTGGTGCAAGCCGCGCCGTTGCACGATGTTGTCATCCGCGGGGGCACGGTTTACGACGGGCGGGGGGAGGCGCCATACGTCGCCGATGTTGCCATCGACGGCGATCTGATCACCGGCGTAGGCGCACTCGCCGACCACCGGGGAGAGATCGAGATTGACGCCTCCGGGCTGGCCGTCGCCCCGGGCTTTGTCAATATGCTGAGCTGGGCCACGACGTCGATACTCAAGGATCCGCGTGCGCTGAGCGACGTGAAGCAGGGCGTCACACTGGAAATCTTCGGCGAAGGGACCTCGCTGGGACCGGTGAGCCCCGCGCGCCGCAAGGCAAAGACAACGCGGCAGACCCCGTGGACGACGCTGGGTGAGGCTCTGGAGCATCTGGAGCGCCGCGGGGTCGGCGTCAACATCGCATCGTTCGTGGGCGCGACGACACTACGCATCCACGAAATCGGCTACGAAGCCCGCGAGCCGTCCCCGGCCGAGCTCGAGCGGATGCGGGCGCTGGCAGGCGAGGCCATGCAGCAGGGGGCCCTGGGCCTGGCGTCCGCGTTGATCTACTCCCCGGGCATCTACGCCTCCACGGACGAGCTGACGGCGCTTGCAAAGGCCGTCGGCGAGTACGACGGCATGTACATCTCGCACCTGCGCAGCGAGGCGGATGGCCTGCTGGAAGCTCTGGACGAGCTGCTGCACATCGCACGCGAGGCGGAGGTTCCGGCGGAAATCTACCATCTCAAAGCGGCAGGCGCGCAGAACTGGAAGAAGCTCGAAGGGCTGATACGAAGGGTCGAGGCCGCGCGCGCCGAGGGGCTGCAGATCACCGCGGACATGTACACCTACACCGCCGCCCTGAGCGGGCTGGACGCGGCGATGCCACCCTGGGTTCGCGCCGGCGGCTACAGCCGCTGGCGCACCCGCCTGCGGCGACCGGAGGTGCGCGACAGGGTCACGCGTGAGATGACCTCGCCGGCCACGGCCTGGGAAAACCTGTATGCGGCCGCCGGCGGCGCCGAGAACGTCCTGCTCGTCGGTTTCAATAATCGCAGGCTCAAGTCACTGACGGGTCAGACACTGGCCGAGGTCGCAGCCCGGCGCGGCACATCGCCGGAGGATACGGCGATGGATCTTGTCATCGAAGACGGCAGCCGGGTTCGCAGCATCTATCCGCTGATGTCCGAGGAGAATCTGCGCCGCAAGATCGCTCTCCCCTGGGTGAGCTTCTGCTCGGATGCCGAGGCGCCGGCGCCGGAAGGCGCCTTTCTCGCTTCGAGCACGCATCCGAGAGCCTACGGCAGCTTCGCTCGACTGCTCGGTCGCTACGTGCGCGATGAGCAGCTCATTTCGTTGCAGGAGGCGATCCGCAGGCTGACCTCACTGCCGGCGCAGAACCTGAAGCTGCGCGGTCGCGGCGTCCTGGCGCAGGGCTATCACGCAGACGTCGTTGTCTTTGACCCGGAAGCGATCCGGGACAACGCGACCTATGAGGTGCCCCACCAGCTCGCGAGCGGCGTAATCCACGTGCTGGTCAACGGGACGCAGGTGCTGCGTGACGGCGAGCACACCGGGGCTTTGCCGGGCCAGGTCGTGCGCGGGCCGGGTTGGGTCGGATGGGGCGTCAGTACCGGCAATCGGCAGGCTCAATAGTGAGATCAATCACGGCCGCAATCGCGTCCGCTGCCGGGTCGAATTCCGCCGCAATCCGATCCTCGCCCACAACGTAGCTGCGCCGTTGCGTCCCACTCAGGGTCTCCCTGGGGCTCAAGAACAGGGTGTGCTGCTGGCCGCCATTCACACTGATCAGCTCGTACCAGATCGTCGTCGCTTCGCTCGGCTCCTCGCGGGGGATTCTCAGAGCGAGTTCTGTCGGCGGCTGGTTCAAACCGACGGATCCGGAGATCGCCCAGCTGTGGTGCGTCTCCGGTTCCGGGTACTCCTCGACCGGTGTGAATATATGCTCCCATTCGGACTGCTCCAGGAGCAGGGCATGAGCCTCGCCGGAGAGCAGATCCCGACCGCAGACCGCCGGGCCGAGCTGTCCCTCACAGAGGATGCGGCTCTCCAAAATCTCACAGTCGATGGATGTCGCGCCGGCCTCGTAAAGTGCCGATTCTCCCATATCGGTGAGCCAGCCTCCCGGTTTCAGCTCCCACTCCAGGTTCCCCGAAACCTTTTTCTCCTCGGTGCACGAGGCATTTTCGAACAGCAGTGATCTCGCCTTGTGGCGCCGCGTCTGTGTGGGTGACTGGTATTCCAGGAAGCCCGCAATCTTGTATCGGGTATCGAACGAAAGCGGTATGCAGATCGGCAGCGATGGTCCTACCGTCGGTGTCGTCGCCGGCTGCCCGGGTCCGCCGGATCCGACAGTGTCGTCCAGCGTCAGGGACAGGCAGCGACCGGCGTTGGCCGCAATCCAGTCGGGCTCGAGGTCGACAGCTACGGCATGGTCGACCTCCGTTCTCTGCACTTCGAGCGGCCCGGTCGTGCTTCCGTTGTCACGGTCGACCAAGGCGATGTGAGGGGCACCGTTCCGCCACAGCCTGGATCCGACCAGGTTCATTCGGCCACCGTCCGCGGGTACGACATTGGGTAGATGATTCTGGAAGAAGAAATAGTGCAGCTGCGGTGCGGGCGGCTCGACTCGGTGCGGTGTGTCGACGCGCTCGAGCGCCAGTGTCTCAATGGCGCTCAGCAGGATTCCCAGATTACGCAGCCCGCAGCGGTCCTGTTGTTCCATCAGCAGGTCCAGTCGACGGGCGATCAGAAACAGCCGGATACCCGCGCTCTGGGTGCTGCGCGTCTGACTTGACAGCGGCTCCGCCGCGCGGTCGCCGGCGGCTTCGCGAAGCCCGCGGATCAGCATCGACAGCTTCCCGATCAGTATGCCGGAGCGGTGGACCACGCGATCGTCCACATCCGCGTCCAGACCCAGAAAAAGGTCCGTCTCGCGACGAAACCGGCTGAGACGCTCGAGAGTGCGCTCGGCAGACTCCACAAGCGCCCGTACGCTGTGTTCGAGCGCATCTACGGCTTCAACGGGCAGTGCGGAGGACTGGCCGAGATCCCGGGTGGCCGCGGCCGTTGCCGAGACACCGTGCTCTCTGGTACCTGAAGCATCGGCGACGCGCATGCAACAGGCCTCGGCAGGGGCGCCGCCATCTCGGTATGCTTGCGCCTGAGATGAACAGAGCAGCATGGCGGCGGACAGGCCGGCCACACACAGGGCGACTCCGACGCATTTCCCCCTAATTGTCATGGCGGGCGAGGCGATCTCCATGCAGCGCCATCGAGCGCCTTGGCGAGACCCTGATCAACTGGTTAATGCGCCATTGCGAACGAAGCGAGGCAATCTCTTTGAACGCGCGATCGACGCCTAAAGGGACCGCTTCGTCGTTGCGCGCCTCGCGAAGACGAAATGATCACAGCCTTTCCAATGATCGATAAGCTTCGTCACGCGCATCCGTTACCCAACCCTCGCATGCGGGGGGTACGGCAGCCCAGTGGAGCGGGTGGTGTGGCGCTCACTCAACCGGAACGAAGCTGAACGATATGCTTGGATTCTCGCTCACGATCTGGACGGAGATGGTATTTAATGTCTCTGCCGAGGCAAATCCTGCCGCCATCGTTGAGCCGTCGGCTTCCACGGTGGACACTTCGCCAGCGGCCGTGAACGTGGTCTTCAGGATGTTGCGCACGCCCTTTCCGAAGTACAGCCTGCCGGGTATCCGCTCAGCGCCGCTGATCTCGTACACGTAGTGATCGTCCACTGACAGGTCCGTCACGGTCAGGCCCGGAGGAGCCTCCACGAGCTCGCCGGTGGCACTCACCGTAAAGGACTCTTCCTGGAGCCCCAGTACCTTCAGGGTAGTTTCCGTGGACGCGGAAAACATGCCCCCTGAGCCCGCCGCAGCATGGGTTTCCAGTCTCAATCCATTGAATGTCACAATGAACGTGACGTAGGCCGCGCCGGAGGTTTCCGGAGCTGCTTCGTTGACGCCCACGACCACGGAATTGAGCTGACTCTCCGCCGTTGCCCCGCAGGTGTCGAATGACTGAAGCGACAGCCCCGCGGTACGAATGCTGGCCCCGGCCATGTGGGTCGGCAAAGCGGCCGGATCGCCGTAGGCGACCATGTCGCTCGTGGCAGCGCCTTCCAGTGTCGCCTGCTGCCCGGCGAGATCCGCAACTATCCTGTCGGCAAGCAGGGAGTAGGGCGAATTCTGAGCGTCAAGCTGTTTCGCAACCCCGAGACAGTGGTAACTGATGCTGGCAACCGCTCTGCCGTTACCCTTGCCTTTGCCGTGACCATTGCCGACGCCCGTTCCGAACGGTGGTCCCGGCGGTAAACCGAATGGAGGAGGAGATGTCGTATCCGGCAGTCCGCCCGGTGGAACCGCGTGTGAAAGCTCTGGAATGGCGAATAGACCTATCCCCATGACCAAGGTGGCTGTTGACATCCAGCGAGATCCCGTTCTCATTGTTGATTCCCCTCGCCGCGATTGAGCGACATTGTGATTGAGATTCTTACGTTGTCATTGGTGTGTTTTGTCGCAGCCCTCTATTGACTAACCAATAGCAATAAATGGCGGCATGTCAAGCGGGGGCAGTCTCCGTGCCGGCGGGCAGCAGCCGCAGCAAACCCGGAATGCCGGGGCTTGCGCCGGCATCCCGGGCCGGCGTTGCAGGGGACGAGGCGCCTCTCGTCGGCACGGAATCATGGGGCGTCGTCAGGGTGCCGCGGGACCGTGTCACCCGGCGAGCGCGCAACCGTTTTTGCTTCGGTCACCTGCTGATCAACTTCGCAGCCCTCGGCGGGTGCGGTGCCCGCGAGAAAGATTTCATCCAGATAGTGGCAGCTGTCGCCTTTGCTGATCGCGACGCGGGCACGCTCGATACCGGGAGGTGGAACGAAGCGGCCCGCACCCTCGGGCCCGAGGACACCGATCATGAAATCGGCCACGATCGGCAGGGCCGCCTTCGCGCCGGGGATGCCAACGGCGCGGCCGACATCGAATCCCACCCAGGCTCCGATCACAATTTCCGGCGTGTAACCGACAAACCAGGCATCCCGGAACCGGTTCGTGCTGCCTGTCTTGCCCGCCACGGCACCGTAGTAGCCGAGATCGCGCAAATGAGTTGAAGTGCCACGGTCGACCGAGCCTTGCAGCACAGAGGTGACGAGGTAGGCCTCCGACGGGTGGAAGACCCGGAAGGGCCTCGCCTCGGACACCTTGTAACGGGTCCCATCCTTCCCGACAACACCCAGGACCGCTCTCAGTGGGGCTCGAAGCCCGCCCGAGGCGAGCACCGAATAGGCCCTCGCCATCTCGAGCAGGTTGGTTTCGAAGGAGCCCAACGGGAGACTCGGAACCGGCTCCAGGGGGCTCGTGATACCCATGCGCCGGGCCGTCGATATGATCTCCGTCAGCCCCGCGGCAGCGCCGAGTTTCGTCATGGGGACGTTCAGAGACCACTCGAGGGCTTCTCGAGCAGTCACCGCCTCACGGAAGCTCAGATCATGGTTCATGGGCGTCCATCGCGTGGGCGACGACCTGCCTTTCCAGACGCTGATGTGGAACGGCTCATCGGGCAGGATCGACGCCAGCGTGAAGGCCGGCTTTTGTCCATTCCTGCGTTTCAGCGCTGTCAGCATGACGATGGGCTTGAATATGCTGCCCGGCTGGCGTTGGGCCAGAACGCGATTGAATGGGGACTGCGTGTAGTCGCGCCCACCGACAAAAGCCAGGATCTGGGCGGTGCGCGGCTCCAACACGACGACGGCTCCCTGTAACGGCGCTTCGTCGTTCTTCAGTCTGCTGTTCTCTTCCTCGAGGCGCTCCAGACGGTTGCGGACAACCGTCTGCGCCAGCCCCTGCATGCGCAGGTCGAGCGTCGTGTAGATCGACAGGCCGCCCCGCTCGAGGATCTCGTCACCATATCGCTCGGCCAGGCGCCTGTGCAGGTAATCGCGAAAGTAGGCCGCAGACTCGACCCGCTCGACGGCCGAGCGCAGCCCCAGCGGCGATTCGACCGCCAGCCTGTACTGGGTCTCTGAGATGGCCTGCTGCTCGCGCATCTGGGTGAGGATGAAATTGCGCCGCGCGTAGGCGGCTTCGGGATAGCGGAAGGGCGCGTGGTCGCTCGGCGAGCGGATGAGCCCCGCCAGCAGGGCGGATTCGGCCAGCCCAAGGTCCCGGATGTCCTTGCCGAAATAATAGCGCGCGGCAAGGCCGACACCGTGGATTGCAGTGGCGCCGTCCTGGCCCAGGTAGATCTCATTGAGGTAGGCCTCGAGAATCTCCTTTTTGCTGTAGCGGCGCTCGAGCAGCATGGCGATCAGCATCTCTTGCAGCTTTCTTTCCAGTGTGCGCTCTCTGGACAAAAAGATGCTCTTTACCAGCTGCTGGGTGAGGGTGCTGGCGCCCTGCACGATTTCCCCGCTCTGCAGGTTCGCATATAAAGCGCCCGCGATGCGGCGCAGATCAATGCCCATGTGGTCGAAGAAGCGCCGGTCTTCGTTGACCAGAATTGCGTTGACCAGATGATCCGGCACATCCCGCAGCCTCACGAGAATGCGGTCTTTACCGTCCCGCGGGAGGAAGGCATCGATTTCCACAGGCTCTATCCGGACTGTTTTCAGCTCCTGGCCGGCATCATCGCGCAGCCCGACGATGCGGCCGTATCCGTCGAGCTGCAGGTGTATCCTGCTGCCGGCTTCCCGCCCGTTGGCATGCACGAAAGGCCGGATATTGATGATCCATTTGCCGCTTCCCGTCATATACTCGCCCAGCAGCACCGGCGGGTGTGCTGCAACACGATAGCCTGCGCGGTTGAGGTAGCGGGCCAGACCCGCATCTTCGACGTTCATTCCGAGGTAAACCACCGGTGCACGCGCATAGAGGCGCGAAGGGTAGGCCGAGCGGCTGAGCTCGAACTGCCGCTGGACCTGGTGCTCGAACCGGACGCCGTGCCACAGGGCAAAAGCCGCGCCGCCAAGCAGCAGTGCGATGATCCAGGTGCGGGGCTTCGACCACTGCGAATGCATAATCACCTCCAACCTTGGCCGTGACTGCGCCACGGCTCGGCGGCTACCCGCAACCCGATGCGCTCCGCCTCTATCAGCGCGTGCTGCCGACGGCGGGCATGCTCGGCCAGCCGTTCAGCCTGCACGCGGCTCGAGGCGCTTCTCAGCCTGGATTGTTCTCTGTTCCGGGCGGTATTCATTGCAGTAGCTGAGGGCGGCCTCCCGGGCCTGCGCCTGTCGTCGTGCAACCAGCGCCTCGGGAAAGCCGTCGGGGTAGAACAGGTAGTAGCTCAGATCACCGACCACGTCCCAAAGCTCTTCGCCGCTCTGACCGAGGAGCGCGCAGTTCCGCCTGCGCAATTCCTCCATGATCAGAGGAACGGCGTCCGCGGTCTCGGCCCTGTTGTCGTGAAGAAGCACGATCCCCCCGGGACCGTACGCATGCCCTTCCTGGTCGTTCAGAGCGGCGTGAAAGTTGCTCAGGATCTCCCACGGCGTTCGCGCGCCGTATTCCTCCGGCGCGATATTCCACAGAATCTCGGTGTAACCGCGCGTGCGCAGCAGGGTCCGGGTTCTCTGGCTGCGACCGCCGTAGGGCGGTCGGAAAAGCCCGGGACGGTAGCCGAGCGTCGCATTCATCATTGTCTCCGTCCGGTACAGCTCCCGATGGATCTGCTGGTCGGAGAGCGCGCGCAGGTCGCGATGGGAGTAGGAGTGCACGGCGACGGTATGCCCGTCGCGGTCCATCCGCTTGAGAAGGTCCCTGTGGGCCTTGGCATCGGGCCCGAAGAGATGTCTGCCCACCACGAAGAACGTCGCGCGCAGGTTGTACTCGGACAGGGCGTCCAGGATCCGCGCGGTGCTGTCGAGCGATGGTCCGTCATCGAAGGTGAAATGGAGCATGCGGTGTTTCAGAAAACCGAACACCGTCGGCAGAGTATCCTGACTGAACTCACTCGCGCCGAGGACCTGCCAGTCCGGTCTGTGGTAGGCGGCCCGGTATCGTTGATCCGGAAACCGGAAGCGCCGGACCGCGTCTGCGCGCCAGGGCAGGGCGGGTAACTGATCCAGGGACGGCTTTTCAGTCATGGAGCCAGAGCGGTCGGTGCCGGGCTGTGGGTCGCGAAGCAGCCACGGCAGCCACACTTCGCCGGTCAGCACCAGCGCTGACAGCGCGCCCAGTCCGAGCAAAAGCCCGCGAGTTCTCCTTTGGCTGGGCATGTGTCGCTTCTCGCCGTGCCCACGATCTGGGCGCCGCTTCGCACTCGACTCATCAAATGAGTCATCGTGGCTGTGATGTCGATCGTTATTTATCGCGCAACGCCGGCTCGTTCGGTGGCCCCGGTCCGCTCCGGGGCGGCCGCATTCTTCGATGGTGCTGCCCATTGCCAGCCCCTGAGCTCAAGGGTAGTCGCAATTTCCCTGTTTCACCAGGAGTCGGGCGGCCGCGCAGGGCAGGCAACCCTGATCACGGCGAGCGGCTCCTCGAGGTTTGACTGATTTGGACCACCCGCCAGGGGCCCCGGGCTACACCGAGCCGACGACGAGGCTCATGTTTGCCGTATTCGCACTGTGACGCGTTGCCGGGCGCTACCAGCCGGCTGCGCGCTGGAGCCACGAGCGCACAGGGACTGGATAGGGAGTCTGATCGTATTTCTTCACTCAGCGCGAGTCAGCGCTCCGACTCCAGGACCGTGTTGGCCCGTGAAATCAGGTTGTCACTTTCCTCGAGCAGCCTTGCCGCCTCGATTTCATCCGGGTTGGAGAGGTCCTTGCGCAGACGGGCAACAAGGGAAAGCGTTTCGGCGGGTAGCACTCCCCCCTTTACCAGCGTTGAGTCGATCAGATCGAGAGGAGCCAATGCCTGGTCATCGTGGCCTCGCCAATAGACCAGAGCGTGCAGCGCCTGCTCCACGGCTTCGCCCATCGGGGCCAGTGCCTCGACGGAAAATCCGCCGTCGGCGAGCAATTTCGCCATGCGCCGTTTACGCCCGCTCTGAGCCAGGCGGGAGCGGGCTTCCGCAAGCTGTTGGGACTGTGTGTCAGCCGTCTCTTCGTCGGTGGCCTGGTAGAGTGTCCTGGCGGTGTTTCCCTTGGCGCTCAGGACGCCGGCCTGGATCAGCTGCTCGACGGTCCTGAACGTATCCTGATCGAGCAATTTCAGGTCCGGCGTCTGCTCCGGAAACAGTTGCTTGAGGCGTTGTGAAAGTCCGGTGTGCAGGGCTGAATCCAGGCGTTTCGCGACCACCAGCAGGGTCTGATGCTCGCCTTCGCCGTGCAGCTCCATCAGTTCCAGCTGGCCACTCCACCGGGCGTTGACCTCTTCGCACAGATGCGCAATGGGGTCAGGAGCTCGTCCCGGCGGGGAAGATTCCGGCTCAGTCCCCATCAGCCTGTTGAGACGCTCAAGAAAGGCCGCCCGACCCGAGGGAAGGCGCATTTCCCTCGTGCCTTCGCCGTCCACCACACGCCGAGCTAGAGAGCGCTTCTGCTCAAGCAACGCCAGCATGCGGTGCTCGATGGTGCCTTCAGAGACCAGGTTGATGACCTGCACCGGACGTTCTTGGTGTTTGCGCCAGGCGCGGGCGATGCGCTGCTCCAGTCTGGCCGGATTCCAGGGTATGTCCAGATTGATGACAATGTCAGCTACCTGCAGGTTCAGTCCCACCGAGCCGGAGTCCGAGGAAAGGAGCAGCCGGCATTCAGGATCGTTCTTGAAACGCCGGATCTCCTCGCGCCGCTTCGGCTGCGGAACCCGTCCGGTATGCCATGCCCAGTCCAGCCCCATCTGCTCGGATTGCTCCCGCACCAGTGCCAGCATCCGCTCCCACTCGGAGAAGATGATGACTTTGTGATCGCCGTCGTCCATGATTTCCTGAAGGATGTTCCCGAGCTCCTTCAGCTTTGGTGAAATGCGGCAGCTCTGATCGAGGATGTAGGGTGAATCGCACAGCATGCGCATACAGGCCAGATACTGCTGGAGGCGTTCCATCTCCTCTTTGCGTAATGGCCGCTCCCTGGCGGCTGCCGCAAGCCGGGCCACTCTGGATTCATACTCGTCGTAACGCAGCGTCTGTTCCTTGTGCATGGGAACGAAATAGCTGTTCACGGTACGTCCCGGCAGTTGACCTTCCACGTCCTCTTTGCGGCGGCGCAACATGATGGGCTTGATCCGTGCGTGGAGCCGATCCAGGTTCCTGTAGCCCACAGCACGCCCTTTCTCGTCGAGCTGATAGAACTCGCGATTGAAGCGGAACAGGGGGCCGAAGATATGCGGATCGAGGAACTGGGTGATGGAGTAGACCTCGTCGATGCGGTTCTCCAGCGGAGTGCCGGTCAGCACAAAGGCGTAGGGACTTTTCAGGCGTTTGACCGACATTGCGGTCCGGGTCTGCCAGTTCTTGATGCGCTGCGCCTCGTCTAGGATGATCACGTCCGGTGCGAGGGTGGCATTGATTTCGGCGGCATCCGGACGGACCTGCTCGTAGTTGACGAGATAGAAAAAGGCCGGTGCCGCGTACTGGGGCAGGCGCCTGGCGCGCGGTCCCTGGATAATGCGCGAGGGCAGGTCGGTGAATTTGGCGATCTGCTCCTCCCATTCGCCTTTGAGCGAAGCCGGACAGATCACCAGCACGCGCTGAATGCCGGCCGTGCGACGCAACAGCTCGCAGGCGGCGATCGCCTGCACCGTCTTGCCTAGACCCATCTCGTCTGCCAGCAGGGCGCGGCCAGTGAATGCCAGGTGCAGCATGCCTTCCTGCTGGTACGGATACAGGGTGTGTTTCACCGGGTCGAGACTCGCCCTGCCCGAGGCAGCCTCGGTTTCGAAGTGCTGGCGAAGACGGTGGAGCTGTTCCCGCTGGTCCAGGGTTTCGAGCCAGGGATGCAGCTCTCGCGAAATGCGGATCTTGTGCCTCACAGCCGGAGGCGACGTCTCCACCGCCCGCAGCATGGCGGGCAGGCTATCGAGGGGGGTGCCTGCCAGAACGCCCGCTTCGTTGAAGAACGGCGCGATCAGCTCCCTGGCCCTGGAGCGCCGTCGGGCGCCGTTAGGCCAATGGATGCGCACTTGGTGATCCCTCCGGTCCAGAAAGACTTCGATGAACGGACTGCCCTTCAGTGCGGCATCCCTGAAGGCGCGCTTCTGTCTGCGCTTGAGTCTGTGCAGCGTTGCCTCGATATGCTTGCAGGTGCCCAGTCCGTTGATGCGGTGGTCGGGGCAGTCGCAGCTGTTGAGCGGCTCGGACAGCGAGCGGATTTCAACCCGGTAACTTTGTCTCTTGGCGGAGTGGACTCGATAGGGACCGAAAAATCCATTCCCCTTCGTCGGGGATTCGATGCGGAAGGGTTCACTGAGGCCGCGCAGCCGGCGCCGTTCGGTTTCATCGGCATCCGTGGTGAGCCATCCGAGCGAGCGGGATTGTCTGTGAGTGTTCTTCTGCGGTTTCCTTTGCGGTTTTCTTGTCTTTGCCATGTGCCATCCTGGGCTGTCTCAGCGTCCCGACGAGCCGATCATGGTCCCGCTTTCCAGGTCATGGTTCAATGCCCCGCCCGCGGTTGCGCTCGAAATCCGGTGCCGGGCATTGATGGAGCAGGGGGGGAGGAATGCTGGTGGGGTCGCCCCGCTGCCAGCCGGCGCCCGCGCTGCTCCCGCACCCCGGCGTGTATGACCAAGGGACGGCGCGAGTTGCAGAGCATCGCGTTGACGTTGCTCTCGACGGGAGAGATTGTCCAGGCGCTTGAATGATCAGGCTGGCGCGCGGGCTTGTTCGTGAACCGGTCAGGCCGGTGCGCGCTCCCAGCGTCGCGCCTCCCCACGATCACTCAATCGCGGTCCCACTCGGGGCTTGGACGGCAGGTTTACGGTGCCTGCCTCCGTCAGGCGCCGCTAGTCGATGTGCTCCACGGCTTCGACGAACTGCAAACGCGCCTTTCCGTCCCCGAGATCGACGCGATAACCCTCCGACCAGGAGAGCAGCTTCTGGATTTCATCGCGGCGCGTTTCGGCGTCATCGCCCAGCAGGATGAACACGAGGTAGGGTTTGTGGCAGCCGGTGAAATGCAGTATCCGTACGCGCGAATCCGTCAGCTCCCTCACGCGGGCGGGCAGCCCGCCGGCAGCCTGGACTTCGACCTGGGGGCAGGCGACCAGTACGAAGCGCGAGGGCAGGCGTCCGTAATTACGTTGCCAGCGGTTGAGCACCGCAATCACGAAGTTGGGAATGCCGGCCACACTCCAGCTTCCGATATAGGGCGGTAGCCCTGCGATTTCCAGCTGCTCCGAGCTCGGTTTCATAGTCGCCTCTCCTGCACCCTGTTGTCTCTGAGTGTCGACTACAGTGTAAAGAAATTTACTTGAAATTGGAGTTCATGTAGAAAAAAATTATTTTTTTCTGCGAAAAAACGGCGCTATTGTGAAAAAATGTTTTCAGGTTGCCTAAATGAGGAAATATATTCCGTGGACGCCACAGACAGGAAAATTTTGAACCTTCTGCAGACCGACGCGAGCCTGACGGTCAAGCAGATCGCCGAGCAGATACCCCTGTCGGTCACCCCCTGCTGGAAGCGCATTCAGAAGCTCGAAGCGAGCGGCTTCATCCGTGCCAGAGTGGCCCTGTTGGAGCCCACCAAGGTCAACGCGAACGTGACCGTGTTCGTGGCGATCAAGACCGACCAGCACACCGGCGAATGGATAGAGCGTTTCAACAGGGAGGTCAGCAAGCTGCCCGAAGTCATGGAGATCTACCGCATGAGCGGAGAAACAGACTATCTGCTGCGTGTCGTGGTGAGCAGCATCGAGGCCTACGACCGGTTCTACAAGACGCTGATCGACCGGATCGAGCTTTCCAATGTCACCTCCAGCTTCGCCATGGAGCAGATCAAGTACACCACCGCTCTTCCGATAAGCCTCGATAACTGAAACGAAAATGCGTACCGCTCTGATTCCATGGAGGAATGCGCCGCCGAGCTGGCCCGGAGGTGGTCGTTGCCGTTGTCATCCGGCAACTCCCTGTTCTGAGTCTGGTTGACCCCCCTCGATAGGCCTTCTAGGCTTTTTCTTGTACCTCGTAAGGTGACAGCCACCACGAGGCTAATCTTCTGAAGGAGGTGGGTATGTTCAGGAAAACCCTGTTCGCGTTACCCGTCGCGCTGGCTTTTGGGGGCACCGTTAGCGCCGACTCGTATCAGGCACCGGAGGATGTTCTGCAGGGGCTCATCGACAAAGTCGATTCGAAATATCTCACCCAGAGTGAGCAGAATCTTATGATGATGTCCGACAATCCAGCCTACTGGACCGCCGAGGAGGGAAAGGCGCTGTTCCACGAGAAGCGCGGCCCCAAGAACGCGTCGCTGGAGGGCTGTGACTTCGGCAAGGGCCCCGGCGTGGTCGAGGGAGCCTACGCCGAAATGCCGCGCTACTTCGAGGACACCGGCCGGGTGATGGACCTGGAGACCCGCCTCGTGTACTGCATGAAGACCCTCCAGGGCTTTTCTGAGGACGACCCGGCGGTCAAGAAGCGACACGGCACGGCTTCCGACATGATGAAGCTGCAGACCTATATCGGCAGCCGGTCCAGTGGTTATGACTGGAATCCGCCCATGGACCACCCGCTGGAAAAGGCAATGCGTGACGCCGGAGAGGTGCTGTTCTACCGCCGGGCCGGCAACATGGATTTCAGCTGCAACACCTGCCACGGCGCCACCGGCAAGCGGATCCGCGCCTCTGTCCTGCCGAACATGAACCTGCCCGAAGAATGGACCAAGGCGGTTTCCTGGCCGGCCTACCGCGTGGGACACCAGCAGGTGCGCAGCAGCCAGCATCGTCTGCGCGGCTGTTACTGGCAGATGCGCCAGGGCCAGGTGGTCGCGGGATCCGACGCCTCGATTGCGGTGATTTCCTTCTGGACCGACGCGGCCCGCGGCCAGCCGGCCATTCTGCCCGACATGAAGCGTTGATCGCGGATGTCAGAGGAGATTCGAATCATGAGTTGCCAAAAGTATTCCCTAGCGGCCGGGCTGGCCGCGCTGGTAACCCTGTCTGTCATTGGTGGCGGGGTTGCTGCTGCAGATCCCTCCAAGTCCGGCAAGGCTGACTACACGGCCATGAGCCCCGAGGAGCTGGCCGACTATCTGGTCTTTGAGGCGCAGGGCTTTCGCCTCGATCAGGAGACCCAGGAAGGCGCCACGGTGCGCGAGCGTCTCGAACAGGACGAGCTGCAGCGGATCTGCTCTGCCTTGCAGGGTGCAAGCGCCGGTGCCGATACTGCGAGCAAAGTGACCGCCATGGCGCGGGAAGCGATAAGCTATCCGGAAGGCGGCATCAAGCTGGGCGACTGGAAGAAGGGCGAGGAAGTGGCGCGATCCGGTTATGGCTTCCGCGTGGGTCACAAGACTGACGACCACAGCTCGCGTCCCCCGGGCGGCAACTGCTACGCCTGCCACCAGCTCGATCCCGCGGAGATCGCCTACGGCACGCTGGGGCCAAGCCTGACCGGCTATGGCAAGACACGCGGCACGGGTGAGGCCATGCTCAAATACACTTACGACGTCATCTACAATCCGCACGCCTACTTCCCGTGTACGAAAATGCCGCGTTTCGGCGTCAACGGTGTCCTCACTCAGGAGCAGATCGCAGACGTCATGGCCTACGTGATGCACCCGGACTCGCCCGTCAATAAATAGAAACCGTCGGCGAACATAGACCACAGTAGGCTGAGGAAGCGGAAAGGCCACCGGCGTCGCGCCGGTGGCCTTTTTGCGCCATCATGGTGCGTCGGTGAGCTCCATTGCTGACGGCGTGACTTCGCGAGCGATGGGTTGATGCTTGCTTCTCCGCCGTTGTGGCCCGCTCAGCCGGCTGGCACAGGAGGTGCAAGTGAGTTGCCGTTCCATTTTGGAGTGGCTGTCTGTTGCCGAGACTGCGGGTCATGCTGGTGGATGAATCGCGCGAGCGCAGCGCTGCGGTCGCGGATCTCTTGCAGTCCGCCAAGTGTGAGGTCATCGCCTGCCTCGCGCCGCAGGAAGACCTGCTCGAGCAGGTCGGTCGACACCGTCCCGATGTTGTAATCATCGACATTGATCTGCCGGGCCGGGATGCGCTCGAGAGCCTGCGCATGGTACAGGCCGCGAACCCGCGACCGATGGTGATGTTCAGCCAGGACGACAACGGGGAGACCATTCGCCGCGCGATCCAGGCCGGCGTGAGTGCCTACGTGGTCGACGGCGTCCAGGCACATCGGGTGCGCCCGATTCTGGAGGCGGCGATTGCGCGCTTTGATGAGCACCGCCGATTGCAGACGGAGCTCGACCGTACGCGCTCCGAGCTGGCGGCGCGCAAGAAGATCGAGCGTGCCAAGGGCATTATCATGATGCAGCGCGGTCTAAACGAGCCCGCCGCCTATCGTCTGATGCGCAAGGCGGCCATGGACCAGAACCGGCGTCTGGTGGAAATCGCCGAGAGCATCATCGCCGCGGCCGAGTTGCTTGGCGCGCGCGGGCAGAAAGCCTGATTCGCCGCCCGCGCTGAACTCTTCCACGTTCTTCCCGCCCGGGGCGAGGCGATACATTTTCGCCGGTGACCCGACCCGCTTTCTGCTCCCTTTGGGTGCGTCCGGGCGTCACTTGCGCCGGATCTGATGCAAGTCGGTGCACGCGCCTGCCGATGTCAAGCGTCGACAAGCCGTTGTGAGATTCTAAGCTGCTGTTTCCAATGAGGGCCGTTCAATCTGGCACGATGTCTGCTTGTGTGAGCCACACAACCGCCCGCGTCCAACGTGGGACAGGCTCAACGGCGAGTCATTGCGGGGCGGGATAAAGAGATTTCCGCAGCCGACGCGGGCTGCGGGCAAGGACAACGGCGTCCGTTCGGATCGGGTGGTTATCGCGCCCGGACTGAGCGGGCGTTTTTTTTGGATCAGCAACAGTGACGGAGTCGTTCACATGATCAATGCACATCGGGGCTTTCTGCGGCTCAGAAGGGTCATCAAGGTGCTCGGGCTCGGGGTGACCCTGACCACGGGCACGGCCGTCGCGGACATCGGCCCCCCGGAGAAAGAGGATCTCAAATTCGGGTTCATCAAGCTCACCGATATGGCGCCGCTCGCCGTCGCGTGGGAGCAGGGGTTCTTCGAGGACGAAGGGTTGTTCGTGCAGCTGGAGGCACAGGCCAACTGGAAGGTCCTGCTCGACGGGGTGATCGACGGCCAGCTCGACGGTGCCCACATGCTGGCCGGCCAACCGCTGGCCGCGACCATCGGCTTCGGCACCCGGGCGCACATCGTCACGCCCTTCTCCATGGATCTGAACGGTAACGGCATCACCGTCTCCAACGAGGTCTGGGAGCAGATGAAGCCGGAGGTGCCCAGGCGCTCCGACGGCCGACCCCGGCATCCGATCAAGGCCGACTATCTGAAACCGGTGGTGGAGGCCTTCAAGGCCGAGGGCAAGCCCTTCAAGATGGGCATGGTCTTTCCGGTGTCGACGCACAACTATGAGCTGCGTTACTGGCTCGCCGCCGGGGGTATCCATCCCGGCTATTATGCGCCGCACAAGGGCGACATCACCGGCACGCTCAAGGCCGAGGCGCTGTTGTCGGTGACGCCGCCGCCGCAGATGCCGGCCACGCTCGAGGCGGGCACCATCTCCGGTTACTGCGTCGGCGAGCCCTGGAATCAGCAGGCGGTGTTCAAGGGCATCGGCGTGCCCGTGATCACCGATTACGAAATCTGGAAGGACAATCCGGAAAAGGTCTTCGGACTGACCAAGGCGTTTACGCAAGCATATCCGAACACCACCGTGCGCATCGTCAAGGCGCTGATCCGTGCCGGCAAGTGGCTGGACGAGGACAACAACGCCAATCGTCCGGAGGCGGTGAAGATCCTGTCGCGCCCGAACTATGTCGGCGCCGACTACGAGGTCATCGCCAACTCCATGACCGGCACCTTCGAGTACGAAAAGGGCGACAAGCGCTCTGTACCCGATTTCAACGTCTTCTTCCGTTATCACGCCACCTACCCGTATTACTCGGACGCCGTGTGGTACCTCACCCAGATGCGCCGCTGGGGCCAGATTTCCGAGTACAAGCCGGACGACTGGTACCTGGAGACGGCCAGACAGGTCTACCGCCCCGACCTCTACCGCCAGGCCGCCGAGGCGCTGATCGCCGAGGGCAGGATGAAGCCCGGGGACTTCCCCGATTTCGCGACCGAGACGGGCTTCCGTCCGCCGCAGACCGAGTTCATCGACGGCATCATTTTCGACGGCACCAGCCCCAACGCCTATCTGGAACAGTTTTCGATCGGCCTGAAGGGCAGGGAGCAGCTTTGAGCCGGCGCGCGCTGGCCAACGTCCTTCATCGGGCCGGTGGAGGGAACGGTCACAGGGAGACGATGCAATGAGCCTCACAACCTCGACCGCATACAACTTCCGCATCTGGGATCGTGTGCTGGACTTTCTGGGCGGCGAACGGATCAATGCGCCGGTCGCCAGGCTGGTCCAGACCACACTGATTCCGGTGGTGGCCCTTCTGGTCTTTCTGATGCTGTGGTCGGCGGGGGCGCGCAACGTGGAGACTTCGCTTGGCCAGCTGCCGGGTCCGGCAAAAGTCTGGGAGCAGGCCGTGAGCCTCTATCAGGAGCACAAGGACGAGCGGGCGCGGGCGGCGGCGTTCGACGCACGGATGGAAAAACGCCTGGAGAAGGCGGCCGCGGCCGGCAAGCCTCATGAGCACCTGGAGCGGATCGCGGCCCGGCGCTACACCGGCGCGCCGACGTTCATCGACCAGATCTTCACCAGCCTGGTGACGGTCGCCACCGGCTTTGTGCTCGGCTCGCTCATCGCCATACCGATCGGCATCCTGTGCGGCATGAGCCCGACCATGTACCGGGCGTTCAACCCCATCATCCAGGTGTTCAAGCCGGTGTCTCCGCTCGCCTGGCTGCCGCTGGTGACCATGGTGGTCTCGGCGCTCTATGTAACCAACGACCCGCTGTTTGCCAAGTCCTTCCTGAACTCGGCCATCACCGTCACGCTCTGTTGCCTGTGGCCGACGCTGATCAACACGACCGTGGGCGTGTCGAACGTGAGCAAAGACCTGCTGAACGTCAGTCGCGTGCTGCGCCTCAACTGGCTGACCAAGACCGTCAAAATCGTGCTGCCCTCGGCGATTCCGATGATGTTCACCGGTCTGCGCCTGTCGCTCAGCATCGGCTGGATGGTGCTGATCGCAGCCGAGATGCTGGCGCAGAATCCGGGCCTCGGCAAGTTCGTCTGGGACGAGTTCCAGAACGGCAGCTCGAACTCGCTGGCCCGGATCATGGTGGCCGTCCTGGTCATCGGGCTGATCGGCTTCATGCTCGACCGCCTGATGCTGGTGCTGCAGCGTGCGGCGAGCTGGGACAGAAACGCGGTGCTGCGCTGAGACTTAGGGCCTAGGAGAAACCATCATGCATCGATACCTCAACATCGACCACGTCAGCATGACCTTTTCCACTGAGAAGGGGCCG
>JASFKW010000028.1:0-32202 GCA_050118435.1 Gammaproteobacteria bacterium
GCGGGAGTTCCACGACGAAACCCTGCCCAAGGATTCAGCCAAGGTCGCGCACTTCTGCTCCATGTGCGGCCCGCACTTCTGCTCCATGAAGATCACCCAGGACGTGCGCGACTATGCCCGCGAGCACGGCGTGTCCGAGCGCGACGCCCTCAGCCGGGGGATGGAGGAGAAGGCGGTCGAATTCGTTGAGGGCGGAGCGGAGATTTACAGGCCCTAACCTTGCGGGTCGAGTGCCAGCACCACCCGATTGTTGCGCAGGGCGATTTCGTTCCAGGACTGGGCGGTGGTTTCAGCGGACCTCGCCGGGTAGGCGTAGAGGGGCTCCTCGCGCGAGGCGGCCACGATTTCCAGAACGTAGTCGTCCTGCTCGAGCAGCGGCGTGCTGTTGACGAAGTTGGCGAACAGCAGCGACTGGTGGGCGCCCGGTGAATCGGTGGGCTGCACCGGGTTGCCGATGAACTCGCACTGATCCACGGTCAGGTCCGGGGCGGGCAAGCGGAAGCCGCTGTCCTGATTTCCCATCAGACAGAATTCGCCGACGTGCGTCTCCAGGGTCACCTTACCCTGGTAGCCAACGTCGTTCAGCCGCACCAGCAGCTGCTCGATCAGCTCCACACGCCCCTTGTCCAGCGCGATTTCGTCATAGGGATACTCCAGCGACTGGTTCATGGCCCACCCCAGCCCCTTCCAGCTGCTGGCGAGCCGCCCGAGCGTCTCCGTCTGCAGCGCCCTGAGCCGGGCCACCGCATCCTCGGCCTGCTCGGCAACGGCCAGCCGTGCCGCATCGTTGTTGTCGGCGAGGACGACGTCCTGCTTCTGCCGGCTCAGCAGCAGATTCCAGGCCATGGAGACGAACAGCAGGACGATCAGCACGATCAGGGGAAGGGTCGCGGATTTGCCGGGCGGGGGTTGCCGGTCCGCCACCGCCTCCAGGCGCTCCTCCAGGCCCTTCGCGAGCCTGCTGCCGGTCTGGCGTGCCACCGTCTCCATGCTGACCAGGACATCCTTGCGGATCTCAACGCGCTGCTCGTCGAGCAGGCCGCGCACGTGACTGTCCAGGTCATTGACGTCGAGTGCAGAGGACGGCGGGCGCATGCCCGGCTCGACAAAAGTTGACGGCGAAGGGGGGGGCATTGCGAGGTCCTCGGCCCGTTCCGAGGCTTTGTCCTCGTCGCGGGCAGGCACCCCGCTGCGGCGGTCGTGCACCAGACCCAGACGCTTCAGGGAAACGTACAGCTCGGCCGGCGCCACGGTTTTGGGCAGCACTCCGACGGCGCCCAGCGCCCGGGCCTGGCCCAGGTAGAGATCGCCGCCCTTGGAGGTGTACATCATCACCGGGATGGTGGCGGTCTGCGGGTTGTTCTTGATTGCCCGGACCGCCTCGAAGCCATCCATGCCGGGCATCATGTGGTCCATGAAAATGACATCGGGCCGCTGACCGCTGAGATAATCCAGCGCCGCGGCCGCGGAATCGGCCGTCTCCACCAGAATGTCGTGCTTCTCCAGCATGCGGCGCAGGACCAGGCGTGCGGATTTGGAGTCGTCGACGACCAGTGCGCGTTTCTGTTTTGTCATCGCAGCCCTTTGGCCCCCCGGCCGGTGTGACCCGCCGATTGTAGTTCCACAAGCTTTCGGGGGCAAAGAAAACCCCGGGTCGGCTCCCCTCAGCCGCCGTAGGCGAAAAATGCCGCGAGCGCCGCGAGCAGGTGACGCGTGTCGTGCGCGCCGGCCAGCTCTCGGATCGAGTGCATGGCGAAGGTCGGGACACCCACGTCGAGGGTGCGCACACCGATGTTGCCTGCCGTCAGGGGCCCGATGGTGCTACCGCACGCCATGTCGCTGCGCACCACGAAGGATTGTATCGGCACCGCCGCCTGTTCGCACAGCAGCCGGAAGAGCGCCGCGGTCTCGCTGTTGGTGGCATACCGCTGGTTGGCGTTGACCTTGATCACCGGACCGCCGTTCAGCAGTGGCCCGTGATTGGCGTCGTATTTGTCGGCGTAATTGGGATGAACGCCGTGTGCGTTGTCGGCGGAAATCAACCAGGAGCGGTCGATGCACCGTGCCAGGGATTCCGTGTCCGGGCAGATGCGCTCCAGCACCGATTTGAGAAACGGGCCGTCGGCGCCGCAGGCCGAGGTGCTGCCCACCTCCTCGTGATCCGTGCACACGATCAGCTGGCCCTGGCCGGACCGGCTTTCGAGCAGCGCCCGAGCCGCGATGAAGCAGCTGAGCAGATTGTCCAGGCGCCCCCCGGCGATGAAATCCTGTTTGAAGCCGATCACGGCTGCCGGTTGACAGTCATAGAAGCACAGCTCGAAATCCAGCACCGCCTCGATGTCGAGATCGGGGTGTTCCTGGCGAGCCTGGGTGAGCAGCAGCTCGCGGAAATCCGCGGTCTGCGGCGCCTCGGCGCGCATCAGCACCGGCGGCAGGTGCTGCTGGGCATTGATGCTGCGGGCATTGTTGACTTCGCGGTCCAGGTGAATGGCGAGGCTCGGGATGACCGCGATCGGGCGCTGGAAATTCACCAGCACGCCGCCGAGCCGCTGCGCACTGCTGCGATAGCTGACACGGCCGGCGAGCGACAGGTCGCGGTCGAACCAGGGATTCAACAGGGCGCCTCCATAGACCTCCACGCCGAGCTGATAGTAGCCCTTGTTGACGTAATGCGGTTCGGGCTTGACCCGCAGACAGGGGCTGTCGGTGTGTGCGCCCACCATGCGAAGGCCGCTTTCCGAGGGCTCTCCCCCCTCGGGCATCGCGAAGGCGATGATGGACGAGGCGTTGCGGGTGACGAGATAACGGCCGCCGGACTCGAGCGTCCAGCGGTCGCTCTCCTGCAGCTCGACAAAGCCGGCTTCGCGCAACTGTCTCGCGAGCTCGGCCGTGGCGTGGAACGGTGTCGGCGCGCGCTGGATGAAGTTGATCAGCTGCTGGTTGAGGGCGGAATCGCTCATGCCGGGCGGCACCCGCATCGAGCCGCACCGCCTTGCTGGCTCCGGCGCACGATCCGGCCAGGGGTGCCGCCAGGTTCACAAAGGGAATTCAGCCTCCGCATGCCGTGAGTATATCGGCTCGACGGGCGCGGCGACCAGCGGCGCAGGGAAGGGTTTCGCGGCAACTCTGAGCCGGCCGCTTGCGTGGCATCAGGTCTCGGTCGGACGCTGCCAGTGGCCGGATTTGCCGCCGAGCTTCTCGACCAGGTGTACCTGCTCGATGGTCATGCCGCGGTCGACCGCCTTGCACATGTCATAGACCGTCAGCAGCGCAACCTGCACGGCCGTGAGCGCCTCCATTTCGACGCCGGTCTGACCGCGACATTCGACGCTGGCACGGCAGTGGACGGCTGCAGGCGCATCACGGGTCTCCAGGTCGATCTCAACCCGGGTCAGCGCGAGGGGATGGCACAGCGGCACCAGCTCGGCGGTTTTCTTTGCGCCCATGATGCCGGCGATGCGCGCGACCGCGAGCACGTCGCCCTTCTCGTGCCGCCCCGCGCGGATCCGCTTCAGCGTGTCCGCCTGCATGGCGATGCGCCCCTCGGCCACGGCACGGCGCAGAGAGGCTTCCTTGCGACCCACGTCGACCATGTGGGCTTCGCCGGCGGCGTTGAAGTGTGTCAGGTCAGTCACGGTGCTGCGCGCTCCGTCGGACAGGTCTCATCGCTGCGTGCTAGACTGCAAATTGGAATTCCGGAACTATTCCCGGCGGTTAACATCTACTATAGGTTTTGCCGAACGGCGAAGCAATGCAGGCACGAACGATGCGCATTCAGGTCCGTTTTTTTGCCGGCCTCCGGGAGCGTCTGGGCATGTCCGACTGCGTGCTCCGGGTGCCCGAGCATACCACCGTGGCCGAGGCCTGGAGGCTCGCCGTGCCCGATGAGCCGTTGCCCCACAATGTGCTCGCCGCGTGCAACATGGAGTACGTGCAGACCGACTGCCGCCTGAGCGACGGCGACCAAGTGGCGTTCTTCCCGCCGGTGACAGGGGGGTAGCCGATGAGCATCGAAATCCTCAATGCGGCCTTCGATCCCTGGTCCCGGCTGGCGGAGTACCAGCGGGCAAACGTCTTGGAGCCGGCGGGGCGCGTGGGCGCCACGGCGGTGTTCGTCGGGACCATGCGGGACTTCAATGCGGGCGCGGCAGTGCAGGGTCTGTTCCTGGAGCACTATCCGGGCATGACCGAGGCCTATCTGGAGAAGATCAGCCGGGAGGCGCGGAGTCGCTGGGAGCTCATCGACACCCTGATCCTGCACCGTGTCGGTGAGCTCGAGCCCGGCGAGCCGATCGTCCTGGTGGCGGTGTGGTCGGCCCACCGCAGGGATGCCTTCGAAGCCAGTCGCTATCTCATGGAAGAGTTGAAATCCCGGGCACCGTTCTGGAAGAAGGAACAGCTCGACGAGGGCAGTCGCTGGGTCGAGGAGAATACGCCGGGGTGAGGCAGGCACCCATTCTGCGACGGAAACACCGAGCTCGGCTGGTCAATCGCTAAATGGTTAACCACGAAGTCGCGCGAAGGAACACAGAGTTGCACGCGGGATTTATCGCCTGCAGCCGGCAGGTTGGGCTGAGCGTGCGAAGCCCAACTTCTCTGCTCCGTTGGGCTTCACATTCGTTCAGCCCAACCTACGCCCTGAATCTTCTTTGTGCGGCGTTGTGCCCGGTGGTGGTTAGCTGCTGATTTTCGCCGTTTCGGGGCCGTGCCTACGCGCGCCGGTTCCCGCTGCACGGGGTGGATGGAAAACGCCATGGTGTCGAGGTCGCCCAGCGCGAAGGTCGCCGGGGCCGCGACACCGCCCACAGCGCCCGGGTTGACCACCCAGGTTCTGCTTCCGGCCACATTGTTCACGGTTTCGATTCTGGGTTCGTGGTTAATACTTTGGAGGCCTAAAAATTTGGCGTCTCCGGCGCGTTCTTGAACATCTCCACACTGTCCATGATTTCCCGCTTGGCTTCGTCCACGCCGGCCCAGCCTTCCACGCGCACCCACTTGCCCTCGTCGAGGTCCTTGTAATGTTCGAAAAAGTGTGCGATCTGGTCGAGCATGGCCGGGGACAGGTCTCGGAAATCCTTCACGCGCTGGTAGGATTTGCACAGCCTGTCCACCGGCACGGCGAGCACCTTGGCGTCGTCGCCGGACTCATCGGTCATCTTCAGCACCCCCACCGGCCGGCACTTCACCACTGAGCCGCTGAGCAGCGGAACCGGTGTCATCACCAGGACGTCCACAGGGTCGCCATCCGCCGAGAGGGTGTGCGGAATGTAGCCGTAGTTGCAGGGGTAGTGCATGGCGGTCGACATGAACCGGTCGACGAACATCGCCCCCGTGTCCTTGTCGATCTCGTATTTTACCGGGTCGCTGTGAGCCGGAATCTCGACGATGACGTTGACGTTGTGGGGTACGTCGTCGCCAGAGCCTACTCGGTCGAGGATCATGCGCCTGGCTCCTCTGCAGAACGGACCATTCATTATACCGGCGCCCGATGGCGAAAGGCTAAGGTATGTCCGCAGCCGGTAGGTTGAGCGCGCGAAGCCCAAATTCTCTTGTCCGTTGGGCTTCACGTTCGTTCAGCCCAACCTACGGGCTTGCCAACGGCCGTCGCGCGTTACAACAGCGGCACGATCAGCAGCGCCACGATGTTGATGATCTTGATCAGGGGGTTGATGGCCGGGCCGGCGGTATCTTTGTAGGGGTCGCCGACGGTGTCACCGGTGACCGCCGCCTTGTGGGCATCGGAGCCCTTGCCGCCATGGTGCCCGTCCTCGATGTATTTCTTGGCATTGTCCCAGGCGCCGCCCCCGGTGGTCATGGAAATCGCCACGAACAGTCCGGTGATGATGGTGCCCAGCAGGACGCCGCCGAGCGCCACCGGACCCAGCAGCAAGCCGACCACCACCGGTACCAGCACCGGCAGCAGGGAGGGGATGATCATCTCCTTGATGGCCGCCTTGGTCAGCATGTCGACGGCCTTGGAATAATCCGGCTTCTGGGTGTGGTCCATGATGCCCGGCATTTCGCGGAACTGCCGGCGCACCTCGTTGACGATGCCGCCGGCGGCGCGGCCCACCGCTTCCATGGCCATGGATCCGAAAAGATAGGGAATCAGGCCGCCGATGAACAGCCCGATGATGACCATGTGGTCGGACAGCTCGAAGCTGAAGTGCATGCCCTGGGCCGCCAGGCCGTGGGTGTAGTCAGCGAACAGCACCAGCGCGGCGAGACCGGCGGAGCCGATGGCGTAGCCCTTGGTGACAGCCTTGGTGGTGTTGCCGACCGCGTCCAGCGGATCGGTGATGTTGCGGATCTTCTCGTCCAGCTCGGCCATCTCGGCGATGCCGCCGGCGTTGTCGGTGATCGGCCCGTAGGCGTCCAGCGCCACGATGATGCCGGTCATGGACAGCATGGAGGTGGCGGCGATGGCGATACCGTACAGGCCCGCCAGCTCGTGGGCGCCCCAGATGGAAGCGCAGACCGCAATGACGGGTGCCGCGGTGGCCTTCATGGACACGCCCAGCCCGGCGATGACGTTGGTGCCGTCGCCGGTGGTGGAGGCCTGGGCGATGTGCCGCACCGGAGAATATTCCGTCGCCGTGTAGTACTCGGTGATCACCACCATGGCAGCGGTCAGCGCCAGACCGATCAGGGCGGCGCCGTAGATGGCGTTGACGCTGTACTGGCCGTTGTCGGCCATCATCAGGGAGGTCACCGGGTAGAAGGCGACCGCCGCCAGCACCCCGGCAACGATCAGGCCGCGATACAGGGCGTTCATAATCTTACCGCCTTCCCGCGCCTTGACGAAGAACGTGCCGATGATGGAGGCGATGATGGAGACGCCGCCCAGGACCAGCGGGTAGATGACCGCCTGGGTGGCGGCGTCCTTCAGCATCAGGCTGCCCAGCAGCATGGTCGCGATCACCGTCACCGCGTAGGTCTCAAACAGGTCGGCGGCCATGCCGGCGCAGTCACCGACGTTGTCGCCCACGTTGTCGGCGATCACCGCCGGGTTGCGCGGGTCGTCTTCCGGGATGCCCGCTTCGACCTTGCCGACGATGTCGGCGCCGACGTCGGCGCCCTTGGTGAAGATGCCGCCGCCGAGTCGGGCGAAAATCGAGATCAGGGACCCGCCGAAAGCCAGGCCGACCAGCGGATGCAGCACATCTTCCACGCCCATCATCTGCAGAATGCCGTAGTAACCCGCTACACCCAGCAGGCCGAGGCCCACGACCAGCAGCCCGGTGATGGCGCCGCCGCGGAAAGCGATCTGCATGGCCGCGTTGAGACCGGAGTCGGCCGCCTGGGCGGTGCGGACGTTGGAGCGCACCGAAATATTCATGCCGATGTAGCCGGCCAGTCCCGAAAACACCGCGCCGATGGCGAAGCCGATCGCCGTGGCCCAGCCGATGAAGAAACCGACCAGCAGGAACAGGACGATACCGGCGATGCCGATGGTGGTGTACTGCCGGTTGAGATAGGCGCTGGCGCCCTCCTGGATCGCCGCGGCAATTTCCTGCATACGGGCACTTCCGGCCGGTTTGCTCAGGATCCACTTCACCGAGGCCCCACCGTAGACCAGGGCTGCGATCGCGCACAGCAGGGCGAATAGTATCTCCATGGACATAATATTAGCGCTCCCTAATATTGATTGAGTTTTTATGCTGCATTTTGCCCGCATCGGCGCGGGCTGCGTTGACGTATATCAAGGTCCGGTGAACTTTGTGCCGGGCTTGAATCCGAAAATCGGCTCGAGATCGAGCTCCCGGATCAGCTCATCGACCGCCTGCTGCCCGTGCTCCCGCTGCACCTCGGCGAGCACCAGTCGGGCCCCGTTGCGGTTGTAGCCGCCACCCATGCCGGCCTGGACACTCAGGTATTCGCGTGCTTTTTCCAATGTCATTTCAATCTCTTGGCAAAGAAAAAGAGGCGCCTGCGGCGCCCCTGCGTTGCGGGTTACTTGAGCTTGAACTCGGGCAGTTTCTGGTTGACCGCCAGGTTCTTGAGCTGCACATATTTCGGCATGCCGTCCTTGCCGTAGGGCGGGTAGTCCTCGCCGCGCATCAGGGGCTCGAGGTACTCCCGGCATTTCCGGGTGATCCCGAAGCCGTCCTTGCTGATGAAGCCCTTGGGCATCATCTTCTCGACATTGGCCACCCGCGACAACCGGGCCTCGCCGACCTTCCAGCGGTAGGGGCTGTTCGACGTGCGCACGATCGTGGGCATGACCGAGTTCTTCCCCGCCAGGGCCAGCTCCACCGCGGCCTTGCCCATGGCATAGGCCTGGTCGACGTCGCTCTTCGAGGCGATGTGCCGCGCGGCGCGTTGCAGATAGTCGGCCACCGCCCAGTGGTACTTGTAGCCCAGCTTGTCCCGGATCATGTTGGCGATCACCGGCGCCACGCCGCCGAGCTGGGCATGGCCGAAGGCGTCTTTCAGCCCCTGATCGGCGAGGAATTTGCCGGAGCGGTCGTGCACGCCCTCGGAGACCACGATTGAGCAGTAACCGAACTCATTGACCTTGTCTTTCACGGCCTTGAGGAACTTGCCCTGGTTGAAGACCACCTCCGGAAACAAAATGACGATGGGCAGCTCGGTATCCTCGGTGGATGCCATGCCGCCGGCCGCGGCGATCCAGCCAGCGTGCCGTCCCATGACCTCGAGCACGAAGATCTTGGTGGAGGTCTTGGCCATCGAAGCCACGTCGAAGCTGGCCTCGCGGGTGGAAACGGCGATGTACTTGGCCACCGAGCCGAAGCCCGGGCAGTTGTCGGTGATGGGCAGGTCGTTGTCGACGGTCTTGGGCACGTGGATGGCCTGGATGGGGTAGCCCATGCTCTTGGACAGCTGGGAAACCTTGAGGCAGGTGTCCGCCGAGTCACCGCCGCCGTTGTAGAAGAAGTAGCCGATGTTGTGGGCCTCGAAGACCTCGATCAGGCGCTCGTACTCGCGCCGGTTGGCTTCCAGGCTCTTCATTTTGTAGCGACAGGAGCCAAAGGCGCCGGAAGGGGTGTGGCGGAGCGCGGCGATGGCGCTCGCAGATTCTTTGCTGGTGTCGATCAGATCCTCGGTGAGCGCCCCGATGATGCCGTTCCGACCGGCCAGCACCTTGCCGATTCTGTCCTTGTTCTTGCGCGCGGTTTCGATCACGCCGCAGGCGCTGGCGTTGATGACGGCGGTAACGCCGCCCGACTGCGCGTAGAACGCGTTCTTCTTTCCTGTGGATTTCGCCATCCGATGGGTACTCCTCGTTGGTTGATTGGTCGCGTAGACGGATTGCTTGCCGACGTTGTATCAATCCGGATCTTCTCCGGACCTTTCGCGGGCACGGTGGTCCGCCTGCACCTGCAACAGGGAGACCACGCATTCAGACAGATCGTCGTATTCCTCGATACCGGTCCCGTACATCTGATGCAGCCGGTAGAAAAACTGGCAGCGGTAGCGCCGGTCCCCGGTCTTGCAGACGACGAAATGGCAGTCTTCGTCTTCCCAGTAGGCAGTCGGGCAAGGCACCAGCTGGGTGGAGCCTTTGTCGAGACGCAGCTCGGTTTCTGCCAGCTGGATGTCGCGTGGTGCTCCATAGCGCTCGGCCAGGGTGGAGTTGATGATCCACAACTCGCTGTCCGTGAAGTCAGCAATGCCGCTCATATGATTACCCGTGATTCCATGGGATTGGAAAAAGGCGCCCAATGATAGAGCAAAAAGCAATGGAATTCAGGTGCTTTGTTTGACTTGATGCCAGCGCAGGCGGTAGCTTAATCAGAGTTGCAGGTCGCAGCCATGCAAAATAATGAATATCCCTATGAAAAATGCTTAATAGGGGGCGGCTCTCCGGCAATCGTTGGACAAGCCGAAAAACATAGAAAAATCCGAGAGAAAGAGAGTGTGATCACGCCATGAGGATTGTTCTTCTCGGCCCTCCGGGATGCGGAAAGGGGACTCAGGGCCACCGCCTGTCGGTGCACTACGAGATTCCCGAAATTTCGACCGGAGATCTGTTGCGCGACGCGGTTGCCGCCGGGACCCCGCTGGGCCGGGCCGCCAAGGCGGTGATGGATGCCGGTCAGCTGGTCTCGGACGACATTGTGCTCGCCATCCTGCGCGAGCGGCTCACGCACCCGGACGCGCGCAAGGGGTTTATTCTGGATGGATTCCCGCGCAACGTGGCGCAGGCCGAGCAGCTCGACGAGCTGCTCGAGCAGCTCGGCCAGCCGATCGATCTGGCGGTGCTGATCGACGTCGACGTCGATCTGATCATGCAGCGCCTGCTCGGGCGGCGCAGCTGCCTCAGCTGCGGCGCGTCCTACAACGTGTTTTTCGCTCCGCCGAAGCTCGATGACCGCTGCGACGAGTGCGGTGGCCGCCTCAAACGCCGCGCCGACGACAACGAGGAGATCATCGGCAATCGTCTGCGCGTTTACGAGACGCACACCGTGCCTGTCATCGATCGCTATCGGGAACAGGACCGGCTCCGGGTGGTGCAGGGCATCGGGGATATCGACGATGTGTTCAGGGCGCTCACGCGGGTGATCGAAGAGGCGCGCCCCTCCTTCGACAGCGGCGAGCGCTCCGCCGCCATCCGACGCGCGATGGTGCGCCGGCTGCTGGAGCAGCGGGAAACGGAGCCCCCGGCGGCGGAGGTCGGGCCGCCGGAAGAGCGCGAACCGGCACCCGCCGACCAGACGCCGGAAGCGCCGTCCGCGGCGGCGACGAAGGAGCCGGCAGGAACACGGCAAGCCGTGACCGGCGCCAGGGCCGGGGCGGCGAAGCCCGCGCGGAAGAAGGCTGCGGCGAAGAAAAAGGCAGTCGGGAAGGCCAAAGCGGCCGCCGCAGCCAAGGCCAAGCCGGCCCGGAAGGCGGCAAAGAAGAAAGCGTCAGCCGGCAAAAAAGCGGTGGTCAGAAAGAAGGCTGCAGCGGGTCGCAAGGCGGCGGCGAAAAAGCCCTCCCGGCAGAAAGCGGCGCCCAAAAAAGCGCTCGCGAAAAAGAAGGCGCTGAAGGCGGCCTCGACAGCGGGGAAGCGGGCAAAGAAAAAAGGCCTGGCCCGGAAAGCAACATCCAAGAAAGCGGTGGCGAAGAAGGCCGTCGCGAAGAAAGCTCCAGCGAAAAAGGCGGTCACAAAAAAGGCGGTGGCAAAAAAGACGGTAGCAAGAAAGGCATCGGCGAGAAAAGCGCCGGTCAGGAAGGCGGCTTCGAAAAAGGCGGTGACGAAAAAGAAAGCGGCAAAGAAGACGGCGCGCGGCAAAAAGGCTGTCGCCCGGAAGCCGGCGGTCAGAAAGGCGGCAAGGAAGAAAGCAGCCGGCCGCGGCGGCAGGAAAACGTCCAGGAAGCGCTGATACTCCTGAAATATGATATTCGCTGAGTACTAGGCGGCGGTCACCAAAGGCTCAGAAATCCCCGGCCAGCCCCGGGATGCTGTGGTCCAGATCCAGGGGCAGGTCGTCCAGCAGCCCGCAGCCGGCTTCGTCGCTCTGCAGGCAGGTGCTGCGCCGGTTGCCGAGCAGAATGTCGTAGCAGCCCAGCTGCCCCCAGGCGGTGGCCGTTTCCTGACTGGCGAGCATGAACTCCCAGTGGCGGGTAAGCCTTTCGCCGAACTGGCGATGGATGACTGTGCGATGCCGGCAAAAACGCTGGCCCCAGTTTTCCAGGCTTTTCTGCCAGTGGGCAGAGCAATCCCTCAGCTGCAGCAGACGCAGGCCGGTCTGTTCCAGCGCAGCGGCCAGATCCGACACCCGGGGCAGATGTTGCGCAGACGGTAACTGTTCCTGCAGCCAGCGGTTACTGAGCACGGTCCCGGTGTTGCGACCCATCACCTGGAACCAGGCACAGCCGTCTTCGCGCAGCAGGCGGCCGAGCCGGCGAAACACGGCGGGATAACGGGTTGGTGCAGCATGGTCCAGCAGCCCGCCCGCCAGGATCCGGTCGAACGAGCCCCGGCACTGGTCGAGCCCGCCGGCCCGCGCATGCACGCGGCCCTGCAGGCCCCGCGCGCGGATTTGTGCCTGCAGGTAGTGAAGCTGTTCCGCTGTGCGGCAAAAGGCGGTGACGCTGAGGTGCGCCTGCTGCGCGGCCATCAGTGTCAGCGAGCCCCAGCCGGCGTCGAGATCCAGCATCGACTGGCCGCTTTCCAGCTGCAGGTTCGCCAGCAGCCTCCGGCACTGTGTGCGCTGCGCCTCCTCCAGCGTGATCCCGGGCTCATAGAACCAGCCACAGCCCTGGTGGAGCTGCTCACCGAGGCAGGCCTTCGAGGTGAACAGGCTGACGTCCTGCCAGCGCGGCTGAAGATCGGCCTGGGGGCGGCCGGGCAGGCGTGCCCGCACTCGATGCAACGGCGTCCATTTGTGCAACAGCCCGGGTTTCGCTATTTTGGGCACCAGCGTCTGAACCAGCCTCGGCAGTTGTCTGGTGTCCGTATCCCAGTCACCGCGGACATAGGTGTCGCCCAAGTGTCGCTCAGGATGTTTCAGAATAGCCGGCAGGGCCTCAGAATTGTGCAGATGCCATTCCACCAGGGGGCCGGCATGTCCAACACAATACAGGCTTTTATCGGGCTGATAGATTTTCAGCTGGATGTTTTTTGCGCGTTCTTCGAGCGTGCTCAAGTCCATTAAGGGTGACCTGACCGTTATCGTTATTCTCCGGACGCCGTTCCGTTTAAACCATAGTCCGGCTGCCATGGGTTGTAAAGGAGCTGTTTTACGCACATGAAAAGCGAGGCCCCACTGGCTTGGATCGGGTCCTGGGTGCGTCAGTGTCTGCTCACACGCGCGCCACAGGACGATCCACTTTCCCATCGAGGACTGACATGGTCGCTGCTGGCTTACGCGCTGGTGGACTTGCTCCAGGCGGGGACCGCTTCGAGCTGGCCGGTGGCGCTCGGTATGACCCTGACGGACACCCTGATCATGGTTGTGTTCACCTGGCTGGTCCTGCTGATCATGCAGAAACCCGCCCGTCTGATGCAGACGTTGACGGCCCTCGCGGGCACCGGGGCGATGCTGGGCCTGCTGGGCATGCCCTTGATGCTGCAGGCGAGCCGGACACCCGCGGGTAGCGAGCCGGCGGCTGCGCTGGTGATGGGCTGGCTGGCGCTTCTCGTCTGGAGCATCGCGGTGCAGGCGCACATCTTCCGCCATGCCCTGTCGAGCTGGTACGGTGTCGGACTGCTGGTCGCCGGCTTGCATACTGCCCTGGCCATCGTGTTATTGAACTATTTCTTTCCACAGACAACGGGCTGACGGGAAACCGATTGCGATGAGAATTCACATCCTGGGCGTGTGCGGCACCTTCATGGGCGGCGTCGCGATTCTGGCGCGGGAGGCCGGCTTCGACGTGGAGGGCTCGGACGCCAATGTCTATCCGCCCATGAGCACTCAGCTGAGAGAACAGGGCATCGAGCTGCTCGAAGGCTACCACGCCGAGCACCTCGCGCGCCCGCCGGATCAGGTGGTGGTGGGCAACGCCATGACGCGCGGCAATACGGCCGTCGAATACATCCTCGATCAAGGGCTGCCCTATACTTCGGGGCCGCAGTGGCTGGCGGACTACCTGCTGCGGGACCGCTGGGTGCTGGCGGTGGCCGGTACGCATGGCAAGACCAGTACCGCCAGCATGCTGGCCTGGATACTGGAGGCGGCGGGTCTGAGGCCGGGATTTCTGATCGGGGGCGTCCCGGGCAATTTCGGCGTATCGGCCCGGCTCGGGGAGGTGCCGTTCTTCGTGGTGGAGGCCGACGAATACGACACCGCGTTTTTCGACAAGCGCTCGAAGTTTGTGCACTACCGCCCCCGCACGCTGGTGCTGAACAATCTCGATTTCGATCACGCGGATATCTTCACCGACCTGGCCGCAATCGAACGTCAGTTCCATCATCTGATCCGCACCGTGCCGGGCAACGGCCGGCTGTTGGTCAATGCCGACGACGGGAACCTGTCGCAGGTCCTGGACATGGGGTGCTGGACGCCGGTCGAGACCGTATCGGTGGGTGGCTTTCCGGCCCAGTGGCAGGCACGGGCCATGGCGGAGGACGGCAGCCGTTTCGCCGTGATGCTGGATGGACAGCACCAGGGCGAGGTGAGCTGGAGTCAGGTCGGTGTGCACAACATGCACAACGCCCTGTCGGCGATCGCGGCGGCGCGGCACGCCGGTGTGCCGGCCGGAAAAGCGACCGAGGCGCTTTGTGATTTCACGGGCGTGAAGCGACGCCTGGAGCTGCGCGGTGAGGTCAACGGCGTGACCGTGTATGACGACTTTGCCCATCATCCCACGGCCATCGCCGCCACCCTGCACGGCCTGCGCACGCAACAGCGCGGGGCGCGCCTGCTCGCGGTGCTGGAGCCGCGCTCGAATACCATGCGTATGGGGGTTCATCGTACGGCGCTGGCCGGCTCGCTGGCGGAGGCCGATGCCGTGTGGCTGTATCAGCCCCGCGATCTCGGCTGGGATCTGCGTGAGGTCACCGCAGGCCTGGCCGGGCCTGCCACCGTGTCAGACGATGTCGACACCCTGGCCGATTCTGTCGCCGCCTGGGCACGGCCGGGAGACAGGGTGGTGATCATGAGCAATGGCGGCTTCGGCGGCCTGCACGGCAAGCTGCTGGACCGCCTTCGGTCGCTGTCGGACTCGGAGCTCGGCGAAGAGAGGGTTTAGCCACGGAAGACACGGAAAGCATGGATATTTGTGCTTCGTGCGATTCAGCCGCGGTGACTACTGCGGGATTCATCTGAGTCGACTCGACGATGAAAACTCCCCAGGGGCGTCGCCGTGGGCATGGGCCCAATATGTTCCCCTGCTCGAACAATGAGAAGTTCCGTGCTTTCCGTGTCTTCCGTGGCCAGAATACAAACCGTTTCATGTCTTGGGCAGCTGTGCATCGGGTGAACATATGACAAACGAGAATCCTTTTGCCCTGGCCATCACCGGCGCCTCGGGGGCGCCTTACGCGCTCCGGCTGCTGGAGCAGTTGATCCGGTGCGACGAGCGCGTCGATGTCATGATCTCCGGACCCGGCCAGATTGTGCTCGATATGGAGACCGAGATGAAGCTCCCGGGCCGACCGGCCGGCATCCGGCGTGCTCTCAGCGAGCAGCTCGGGGCCGCCGACGGCCAGCTGCGGGTGTTCGGGCAGGAGGAATGGACGGCACCGCTGGCCAGCGGCTCCAGCGTACCGCGCGCCATGGTGGTGTGCCCCTGTACCACCGGCACCCTGGCGTCGATCGCCGCGGCGACCAGCGGCAATCTCATCGATCGCGCCGCGGACGTGGTCATCAAGGAAGGCCGAAAACTCGTCCTGGTGCCCCGGGAGACGCCCTTCTCAGCCATTCACCTGGAAAACATGCTCAGGCTCGCCCGACTGGGGGTGGTCATTCTTCCGCCGAATCCGGGCTTCTACCAGCGGCCCGCCTCGGTCGAGGATCTGGTCGATTTTGTGGTTGCCCGGATACTCGATCAGCTGGGTGTCGAAAACGACCTTGCGCCGCGCTGGGCTGTGGATTAGCCGGGAGCTCCCATGGCTGCGCCGGGATCCATCCCGCTGTTTCCCCTGAACACCGTGCTCTTCCCGGGCGGTGTTCTGCCGTTGCGCATTTTCGAGCCGCGTTACCTCGCCATGATCAGCGAGTGCCTGCGGGAGCGAAAGGGATTCGGCGTCTGCGCCATCCGGATGGGGGGCGAGGTGGGCCGGGCGGCGCACTGCTATCCCGTAGGCACCCTCGCGATGGTTGAAGATTTCGACTGCGGCGAAGACGGGCTCCTGCACGTGACGGCCCGGGGCCGGCGACGCTTTCGGGTGCTCGGCCAGCGCGTCGAGTCGAGTCAGCTGGTGCGCGCCGAGGTGGCATGGCTGGAGGAGACCGGCTCCGCCGAGCTGCCGGACAACCGCCGGCAGCTGGCCGATCTTCTCAGACTGCTCCTGCAGCGGGCGGGCAAACCTTTTTCGGGGCTGGAGCCGGATTATCGGGACGCGGCCTGGGTGGCCGGGCGCCTGGCGGAGCTGCTGCCCTTTGCCCTGGCCGACAAACAGCGGCTGTTGGAGATGGACGCGCCGCTGGAACGGCTGGAAACACTGTATTCCGAGCTGCTCGCCGAAGAGATCACCCGCTGACACCGGGGCTGTAGATGAGCAGCGTGCGACCGTCCCACCGCACCCGGGGTGCCACCGCGTCTGGCGGCTTGCGCTTCACCAGCCGGTTGGAAAAGTCCCCGAGGTCCGGTGCGAGCAGCTCCAGGGGCGCATTGAATTCGGGATCGGTGCGCAGAAACCGCAACAGTCTCAGCCGGTGCTCTATGTACAGGTAGGAGACGTTCCCAACCCACAACGGCGTACCCTGTCCAGCCTGCCGGTAGACTGTGCGCCACAGCCGCAGGGCGAGCAGGCGGCCGTCGTCCTTTACGTTGCGCACCAGCAGGATCTGCTGGGTCTCGCCCTGATGCACCTGTGGCAGGACCGGGAAGCTCTGGATATCCGCCCTGCTGTTGAACAGGCCTACCAGTGACTCCAGATCCGCGACACGCGGCCGGCGCCACCCCTCGGATTCCAGCTGCTGTGTTATCTCGCTTTCACGGCTGAGCCACTGCACGTTGAGCGGGTGGTGCTGCTGGCTCTCCAGGTCGTCTCGATAGCCGGGCAGCGACTTCCAGCCGCCGCCGAGCCACTCGCCGCGGGCGAGGGGTACCGGTGCCGGCGCGGCAGGCTGGTAGAAGGCCATGTTGCGCTCGAAATGTAAACCGGCGTGCAGGCCGGCGCCCAGCACCAGCGTCGCCAGGCACAGGGGCGCAAAAAAGCTGACCCGAACCGGTGGCGCCGGGTGCTGCCGGTAGGCGATACCCATCAGCGCGACCCAGGCCAGCGCCAGGCTCCAACCGGCGAGCACGTCCGAGAGCCAGTGCACGCCCAGATAGAGGCTTGCAAAACCGATGGCAACGATCAGAAACGCGGCCAGGGAGTAGGGTATCCAGTGCAGGGCGCTGCGCAGCTCGCGGGCGACGACGACCGCCAGAAAGCCAAACACCGCGACCGAGACGCTGGCGTGCGCGCTGGGGAACGCATAGCTCATTTCGGCGCTGTTGACCAGCGGCGGACGCTCCACCTCGGTGACGGCCTTGAGCAGTTGGGTCAGCAGGCCCACACAGGCCACGGTCACCAGCCAGTGCGTCGCGGCGCGCCAGTAGCCCTTCCACAGCAGCCAGAGGCTCAGCACGCCGGTGAAGCTGTAGAGCAGCAGGCCGTCACCCAGCATCCTGGCCGGAATCAGCAGGTGATCACCGAAAGGGCTGCGCAGGTCCTGGAGCCGGTTGTGGAGGTAGGTGTCCAGATTGCCGAGCAGGCTGCCGGTCGGCAGGTGCTGCGGGATCACCAGAAAGGTCCAGCTGGCGACCAGCAGCAGCACGGTCAGCACCGTCATGCCGCGTGCCTCCGGGTGCTGCGGATCCAGAAGGGCCGCGGCGAGGGGCTCGATGCGCCGGTGCCGGCGCGACCAGTCCAGAACCCTCATCTGCAGGGACTGCGCGTGGGCCTGGAAGCTGCGCGCGACGCGGATCACCAGCCACCACGATAGCCACAGCAGCACAAGCAGGATGACCAGCAGCAGCGCCAGCCGCCCGGCCACTTCGGCGGCCAGACCCACCGAGGCCCCGAACAGAACGCCCGGCAGGAGGTACGCCGGGGCCCAGATCAGGGCCGAGAGGATGTTGACCAGGAAAAAACGCGCTGGCGGCATGTCCAGCATGCCCGCGACGGCCGGCACCAGCGGACGGACCGGTCCGACAAAGCGGGCCAGGATGATGCTCTTGCCGCCGTGCTTGTGAAAGAAGTCCACGCCCCGCGCGATCATGTCCGGGTACCGGCGGAACGGCCACATGACCCTGAGGCGCTGATGGTAGTGTCGACCGATCAAATAGCTGGTCCCGTCGCCGAGCACGGCGCCCAGCACCGCCCAGGCGAGCGTGGGCTGAAGCTCCATGTGGCCGGCCGCGATGAGGGCGCCGAGGCCGAACATGACCAGGCTCCCCGGTACGAACAGACCCACCACGAGGAGGGATTCCAGCGCCGAAACGACCAGCACCACCAGGCCCGCCCAGTTCGGGTTGGCGCGGGTCCACGCCATCAGGTCGGCGAGCGCGGTCTCCATGGCCTAGCGCCGGACGTTTCGGAACAGATCCCCGGCTGGGGAATACACGGAAGGTCTGAAACGATAGGCAAGAGCTCGCTGCAGCGTGGGCGGGTCTTGGGAACGTGGCTGGGAGGTGGATGTCGCTGGTGCCCGTTGGCTAGGCTGAGCCAAGGTGAAGCCCAACGGCGTGTCAACGTTGGGCTTCGCAGGCTCAGCCCAGCCTACGGTTCGCTGTGTGCATGTTTTAATGATCACGAATCACAGCCGCTGGATTGACTTCGCGGTTATCTACGCGGGTAGGTTGGGCTGAACGAAGGTGAAGCCGAACGGCGCGTCAACGTTGGGCTTCGCGGGCTAAGCCCATCAACCTACCGATTGCCGCGAACATTAAACGACCTCGCTCAGTTTTGCGAAGGCGTGCTCGGCCGCTTCCAGCGTGGCCGCAACGGCGGCTGCGTCGTGCGCCGAGGAAACGAAGCCGGCTTCGAAGGCCGACGGTGCCAGATAGACGCCCTGTTCGAGCATGGCGTGGAAGAAGCCGCGGAAGCGTTCGATGTTGCAGGCGCTCACGTCGGCGAAGCGGGTCACGGTCTCGGCATCGGTGAAGAACAGGCCGAACATGCCGCCGGCCTGGTTGCTGACCAGCGGTATGCCCGCTGCTGCTGCGCGCTCGACCAGCCCCTCCAGCAGCTGCCGGGTGGTGTCTTCCAGACGGCTGTGGAAATCCGCCGCACGAACCAGCTCCAGGGTGGCCAGCCCGGCCGCCATGGCGACGGGGTTGCCGGACAGGGTGCCCGCCTGGTACACGGGGCCGGTCGGTGCGATCTGCTCCATGATGTCGCGACGCCCGCCGAAGGCGCCGACCGGCAGACCGCCGCCGACCACCTTGCCGAGCGTGGTGAGGTCCGGCGTCACGCCGAAGCGCTGCTGGGCTCCGCCCAGCGCCACCCGGAAACCGGTCATGACCTCGTCGAAAATCAGCACGCTCTGGTGCTCATCGCAGACCTCGCGCAGGGCTTCGAGAAAGCCGGGCCGCGGCGGAATGCAGTTCATGTTCCCGGCGACCGGCTCCACGATCACGGCGGCGATCTGCTCGCCGATGTCCGCGAAGACGGCGCGGACCTGATCGGCATTGTTGTATTCCAGCGTCAGGGTGTGCTTGGCCAGGTCGGCGGGCACCCCCGGTGAGGTCGGTACCCCCAGGGTGAGCGCGCCGGATCCGGCTTTCACCAGCAGTGAGTCGGAGTGCCCGTGGTAGCAGCCCTCGAACTTGACGATCTTGTCGCGGCCGGTGAACCCGCGTGCCAGGCGGATGGCGCTCATGGTCGCCTCGGTGCCGGAATTCACCATACGCACCAGATCCAGCGACGGCACCAGCTCGCAGAGCAGATCGGCCATGCGGGTCTCGATTTCCGTCGGGGCGCCGAAGCCGAGGCCGCTGGCTGCGGTGTCCTGGACCGCCTTGACCACGGCGGGGTGGCAGTGCCCGACGATCATGGGCCCCCAGGAGGCGACGTAGTCCACGTAGCGGCGGCCGTCGGCGTCATACAGATAGGGACCCTCGCCCCGCGCGAAAAACAGCGGTGTTCCTCCGACGCCCTTGAAGGCGCGTACCGGCGAATTCACTCCGCCCGGAATGTGCTGCTGGGCCTGGTAGAACAGTTGTTCTGAATTCGACATCAGTGGTTTTCCCCTCATATTCGTGAAACTCCGACCAACTGGAGGGCATTGGTCAAACGACCGGGTCTGCCTTCGGCCGCGCGGCCTGGCGCCGCGGCGGGAATCGATCCGCCGTGCGCCCCCAGCGCGCGTCAGCGACCCCGGGGAGGTCAGCGGGGACGCCAGGGCGTCCTCGTGACAGGAGAGATCGCTGCGTTATCGACTACGGCCCCGAACGCCTCGCGATGATGGATTGGTCAGAGCCTCCCTTGGTTCGCCGCCCTCAAACAAAGCGGCGTAGGCGGCGGTCGCCTGCCGGCAATCCGGAGCCGCGAACACGCCCTGCACGACCGCCAGCATGTCCGCCCCGGCCTCGACCAGCTGTCCGCCGTTTTGCGGCGTGATGCCACCGATCGCTGCGACCGGAATCGCCCATTGTTGCCTGGCCCGGCGTATCAAGTCCAGACTCGCCTGCGCCGCCCCCGGCTTGGTGCGCGACCGGAAGAAGCGCCCGAAGGCGATGTAGTCGACCCCCTTTGCGGCGGCGTCACAGGCGCGTGACCACTGGTCATAACAGGACGCGCCGACGACAGCCTCGGTGCCGAGGCGCCTTCGCGCCTCCTCCGGCCCAGGGTCGTCCCTGCCCAGGTGCACGCCGTGCGCGCCGCTCTCGGCGGCAAGCCCGATGTCGTCATTGATGATGAGCAGTGCTCCGCGCGCCCGGCACGCCGCGGCCAGCTCGCGCGCCTGCCGCAGCCGCAGGTCGTGGTCTGTGGATTTGTCCCGGTATTGCACCAGCGCCGCCCCGCCCTCGATGGCCCGGATGACCCGATCCGTGAGCGCATCGGGCGGCTGCAGCGTCGCATCCGTGATCACATAGAGTCCGCGCAGCCCGGTTCGCATGTTTCAACCGCTCAACGTCGGACCGGGCCCTAGCTCTGCTCTTCCCGGGCCCAGAACAGGCGGTTGGGCAGCTGCTGGCCCATGCCGATGCGGTAGCCGGCCGCCAGCGCCTGCCAGGTGTACTCCTGGGCCTCGTGGATGGCCGAAAACGGCTCCAGACCCTGCGCCAGCAGCCCGGCGATGCTGGAGGCGAGGGTGCAGCCGGAGCCGTGGAAGCTGCCTTCCAGCCGGTCCCAGGTGAAGGTCTCCAGCAGCCGGCGGTTGGCATACAGGCTGTTCTGGACGTCGCGGGTGTTCTCGTGCGTGCCCGTGATCAGCACGAACTCCGCGCCCCGTTCCAGCAGGGCCATGGCGCAGGCATCCAGGGTGTCCGCCTCCGGTGCCAGGGTCCGTGCCTCCCGGCTGTTGGGCGTCAGCACCGTGGCCTGCGGCAGCAACAGCTCGGTCATGGCGTCAATGACCTCGTCTTCGGTGAGCACGGTGCCGCTGCCGCTGGCCAGCACCGGATCCATGACCACCGGGATTTCGGGGTAGTCGCTCAGTATGGAGTGAATCGCCTCCACCACCTCGGCGCTGGGCAACAGGCCGAGCTTGAAAGTGGTGATCGGCATGTCCTCGAGGACCGCCCGGGCCTGCTCCACAATCAGGTCGCCGTCCAGAGGCGTATAGCCGATGACGTCCTGGGTGTCCTGAATGGTGAGCGCGGTGATGACCGGCGCCGTGTGGCAGCCGTGACTCAGCAGCGCCTCGATATCGGCCTGAATGCCCGCGCCGCCACTCGGGTCGTTCGCAGAAAAGGCCATGACCACCGGTACCGATGAATTGCTGCCCGTCATGAGCTGCGCAGCCGCCGCGCACGCGCGCCGGCACTGACGTTTGGTTTCATTGAAGAGTCACCTTATGATAGCGCCTGCATTGTACCATCGCGGGCAACCATTGTGACGGCGGATGAAGGTCTTAGGGATGGTCGCACGCCTGACAGGAAGGTGTCGATGTCGGACTACAAAACCTATATGTGCGTTATCTGTGGCTTTATCTACGATGAGGAGAAAGGGCTGCCGGAAGAGGGTATCGCCCCCGGGACCCGGTGGGAAGACGTGCCGCTCAACTGGGTATGCCCGGAGTGCGGGGCGGGCAAGGAAGACTTCGAGCTGGTGGAAGTCTAGTCTCCTGACCAACAGACCCGACTGTTTTCCTCGAACGATCCAATAACCTGTTTTCGCTTCCTCTCGCGTCTTGTCGGGCGCAGATTGCCTGGATCCGGGCCCTGAACGGTGCGTGCGTGCAACAGGTTTTGTGATCGAGACCACAACGGCTCGGGCAAATCTCGCAATCCCGACTACACTAAAACTTGGTTGCTCTATGGTTGCTGTCCGCAGGAGTGCGGCAGCAGGTGCCATATGACGGCGAAGTGACCGGGAGGGAGAGAATGAGGGAGCCCGAGCACGCTCAATTCATGGAGTTGGTCGAAACCGCCCGCCAGTACTGTCACTTGATTGACCGGATGCCCGCCAACACGGACTGGCTCGCCCCGCTGTTCAAGATTCTGCCGCGCCTGCACGCCGGGATTGTCGCGTTGCGGGCGTCAGCAGCGGCCGGCCAGGTGCCGCCCGAGCCGGCGGATTTCGACGACCGCTTCGATCTGTTCAGCCAGTTGCGCGTGAGACTGGGGGAGCAGGATACCTATTGGCTGGAATACGACGATCCGATGCTGGCGGCCGAGGACGCCGAGCACCGCACCGGCAGTCTGGCCGATGATCTGACTGATATCTATTTCGAGCTCAAGCGCGGGCTCAAGATGCTCGACACGGATGCGGCGGGTGCGGACCGGGTGGCCCACCTCTGGGAGCTCGGGTTCAGGCGTCACTGGGGACAACACCTGGTCGACGCCGAGCGCCACCTCTATGCGCTCACGGTCAACGATCAGCTGGCGTAAATTCGGCGTTACCGGGGCGAATCCGGAAATTTTCCTTAGCCACGGAAACCACGGAAAGCACGGACCGCTGTTATCGATGTATACGCTCGATCCAGCGGATTCAGCCAGGGTTGATAAGGCTTCTGCGGCCCCACCGAGAGGCCTCCGTGCTTTCCGTGGCTATTTATGAGTTGCATTGAACACGCGGCCACGTAGCGTCAGATGCTGCCCGCCTGTCTCGCCAGGAGCCAGGTCCTGGCCGAGAGCTCGAAGGAGCAGGTCCACTTGTAGGCGAGGTTGAGCGTTTCGGCGCAGGCGTAGACGCCGTGGCCGCGTACCACCGCCACCGGGTGACGGGCGAGGGTTTCGGATACCAGCCCGGGCGAGCGCGGCAGATACTCGTCGTAGGCGATATCCAGCACCGGGATGCGGGAAAAATAGTAACGACCCTCGAAATCGACGGGCACGAAATCGTCGCCGGAGAGGGTGACTGCGACGCTGTAGGCACCGTGGCTGTGCACCACCGCGCCGGCACCGGGATTTTTCAGGTACACGGCCCGGTGCAGCGGTGCGTCCAGTGACGCGCCGGCCGCGGGCGGACCGGCCAGCGCACAGCGCACCAGCGCGTCCGCCTCCAGAGTGTCGGCGCAGGCACCGGTCGGCGAAATCCAATAATCGTCGCCGCTGCGGACCGAAACGTTGCCGCTGTGCGAATCGTTCAGTCCGTATTGGCGCAGCCAGCGGTAGTGTCGGATCAGGTCGAGTCTGGGATCCATGGTCAGCCGGGTCCTGTCAGGGAGGCACTGATCGTTGCGTCACGCGGGAGGAGATCGTCTCACCCAGAGACCCGATCCCCTGACCGATGCCGTCGATGAGGATGCAATCGGCATAAAGGTAAGGCTGATCGCCCGGCGTGACGAAGGCGCTTCGACAGACCGGCCCGAGGCCTGTTGCCAAAGTCTGAACAAGGGCGGGATTTTTTCAAAGCCGGAGCCTGTCATAATAAGCCGTTGCCAAAATGGCGTGGCGCCCTCGGCTGACGGTACAATAGCCGGAACGTGGAGTCCACGGATCAATATCTGAATGTCTGATGCAGAGCGAGAATTGATGTTTCCGATGAGAAAGCAGCAGGGCTTTACCCTGATCGAGGTCATGGTCGTGGTGGTGATACTCGGCATACTGGCCGCAGTTCTGGTACCCAAGGTGATGGATCGGCCGGACGAGGCGCGCATCGCCAAGGCGCGCCAGGACATTCGTGCCCTCGAGGCCTCCCTGAATCTTTACAAGCTCGACAACTACGAATATCCGACCACCGACCAGGGTATCGAGGCGCTGGTGAACAAGCCGGACATTCCGCCGGAGCCGCCGTCCTGGAAGAGCGGCGGCTACATTGATCGCGTGCCCCAGGATCCCTGGCAGCAGCCCTACCAGTATCTGAGTCCCGGGGTGCACGGGTCGATCGATATTTACTCGCTGGGACCGGACCGCCAGCCCAGCGACGACGACATCGGTAACTGGGATCTGCGCTGACGGGGCCGGTGACGGGTACCGCCAGTAACCAGTCTGAGCAGCCTGCCGCCGGCAGGCTGCTCGCGTTTGGTGGGCCGCGCCCGCAACTCGGTTTCACGCTGCTCGAGCTCATGGTGGTGCTGGTCATCGTCGGTGTGGTGATCACCTTCGCCGTGCTGTCGGCCGGCGGCGAGTCCCGGGCCGAGCAGCTGCAGCGCGAGGCGCGACGGCTGGCCGCCCTGCTGGACATGGCCAGCGAAGAGGCTGTGCTGCGCGGCGAGCAGAGGGCGGTACGGTTCTCGGAAGACGGTTACGAATTCATGGTATTGCAGGGAGCCGAATGGCTGCCGCTGAGCGAGGATCCGGTGTTACGTCAACGCGCGCTCCCCGAAGGCGTCGAGCTGCGGCTGGAGCTGGAGGACAATCCGCCCCCGGAGCTGGTCAGTGAGGATTCCGAGCTGCCCCAGGTGTTTCTGCTTTCCAGCGGCGAAATGACGCCATTCCTGGTCACGCTGTCGGCGCCCGAAACCGAGCGGACCTTTCTGGTCCGGGGGAGTCTCCTAGGTCAGCTGGAGCTGGAATGAAACGGACGCAGCGCGGCTTCACCCTGCTCGAAGTGCTGGTGGCGCTTGCCGTGCTGGCCACCTCGCTGGGGGCGGTGATTCAGGCGGCCGGTGACTATACCCGCAACCAGGCCTATCTGCGCGACCGTACCTTTGCCGAATGGGTCGCCCACAATCAGCTCGCCGCGGCGCAGCTCTCGGATCGCTGGCCGGAAGTCGGCCAGGAGAAGGGCGAGGCCGAGCTGCCCGCCCCCGGTTCCGAGACACCGGGGCGGGAATGGCGCTGGGAGATGCAGGTCATCCAGACGGCGGAGGAGGACCTGCGGCGTCTGGACATCGAGGTGTTTCCCCGCGACGCCGATGAGGATGGGGATGCAGCGCCGCTGGCCACACTGAGCGGCTTCATGGAGAGACCCCGGTGAGGCGCGCGGGTCCTGCACGGAGCCGTTCGGGCGTCCGGGGCGCTGCGTTGGGACGCGCGGTCGGGTTCACGCTCCTCGAACTGCTGGTGGCGGTGGCGATATTTGCGATCATCGGCGCCATGGCCTACGGTGGTCTGCAGAATATCCTCAACCAGCAGCAGCAGACCGAACGGCACGCCGATCGCCTCAAGTCGCTGCAGCTCGCCTACCGGATCATCCAGCGGGACCTGGAGCAGATCGTGGAACGGAGCATCCGCAATGAGCTCGGTGACAGGGTCGAGGCCCTGGTGGGCGGCAGCGGCTTCGACGGCCTGCAGTTCAGCCGCGCCGGTCATCCGAATCCGGCCGGTTTTCTGCGCAGCGAAATCCAGCGCGTCGCCTATATACCCGATCAGGATCGCCTGCTGCGCCTGACCTGGCGGGTGCTCGATCGCGCCCAGGACAGCCAGCCGGATGAGCAGGTCCTGGCGGAGAATATGGTCGAGTTCGCCGTGCGGTTTCTCGATCCGAACCGGGAATGGCAGGAAAACTGGCCGCCCGCCACCTCCCAGGATACCGTTGTGGCCGGGCTGCCGCTGGCCATTGAGGTGAAGCTGGAGCTGGAGGACGTGGGCGCCCTGAGCTGGCTGTTCCGACTCCCGGCTGCCTTTGTACCGCAGGCCCCGCTGCCGGGCGGCGCGCCGGCAGACGACGATGGGGAGCGGGCCGAATCCGCTCAGGTTGAGAACCCGTGGATGGCGCCGGCGAGGGGGGCGAATGCGCATGGCTGAGGGGCAGCGGGGCGTGGCGCTGATCACGGCGTTGCTGGTGGTCGCCCTGGCAAGCATCGCGGCGGTGGCCATGGCGACGCGCCAGCATCTGGACGTCAGACGCACCGGCAACCTGCTGCACGGTGAGCAGGCCTACACCTACCTGCTGGGGGCGGAGAGCTGGGCCAGCGTGGTCTTGTTCCGGGATCTGAGAGAGAGCCAGATCGATACCCTGGAGGAGGACTGGGCCACCCAGCTGCCGGCCACTTTCGTCGAGGGCGGCTCGGTCATCGGCCGGATCACCGATGCACAGGCTCTGTTCAACCTCAACAACCTGGTTGTCGGAGGGCAGGCGGATGAGGTCGCCGTCGACCGCTACAAGCACCTGCTCGAGGCGCTCGAGCTGCCGATCGAGCTGGCCGACGCGCTGGTCGACTGGATGGACGCCGACGTCAATGTGCGTTTTCCCGACGGTGCCGAGGACCAGAGCTACCTGCTGCTGCAGCCGCCGTACCGTACTGCCAACCAGCCGCTGGTCGACGTCAGCGAGCTGCGCCTGATCCAGGGCTATGAGCCGGAGGTCGTTGAGACCCTGCGGCCCTACGTTATCGCGCTGCCCGTGCCGACGCCGATCAACATAAACACCGCCGGCGCCACGGTGCTGCGCAGCCTGGCTCCCGGCATCGCCGAGTCGGAGGGCGCCAGCCTGGTGTCCGCGCGGCCCGAGGAAGGCTTCCCGGGCACCGCCGCCTTTCTGAAGCTGCCGGAGCTGGCCGGTAAGGAGCCGCCGCCGGATGGCGCTGCGGTGAGCGTCCAGAGTGACTGGTTTCTGTTTCAGGGAGAGGCGAACGTCGGCCAGGCCCGCGCCCAGCTGACCGCGCTGCTGTATCGTGCCGATCGGGGCGTCGAGGTGGTTCAGCGGCGAAGACAGCTCGTGCGACTGCCCGAGCCCGAGCCCGAATCTGAGATCGAATAGGACGACCGCCGGCAGGATCATGGTAGGATGCCGCACTGGGAAACGGGGGATGAGGCAGCATGGCTGAAACGCTATTGATCCGGCTGTCCGCCGATAACGCCGGTTTTCGCGACTGGGTGCTGGTGGACGAGCACGGAGTGGTCCGGAGCCCGGTGCAGGTGGGGGCGCCGGAGGCCGGCGTGATCGCCGGTACGCCGCGCGCGGTGGTGCTGGTCCCGGGCATGGACGTGTTCGTCGACGAAGCGCGGGTGCCGGGGCGCAACCGCCAGCGGGTGTTGCGCGCGGCCCCCTACGCGCTGGAGGAAAAGCTGGCCAGCGACGTCGAGAGCATGCACTTCGCCCTCGGCCCTGCGCAGGAAGAGCGCTACCCGATTGCAGCGGTGGCGCGGGAGCGGATGGACGCCTGGACTGCGTTGCTGCGCGAGCAGGGGATCGAGGCGAACCAGCTGCTGCCCGACATGCTGGCCGTGCCGGGGGCTGAGGAAGGCTGGAGCCTCCTGGTCGACGAAGACCGGGTGCTGGTGCGCAGCGGCCCCTATTCGGGTTTCGTGGCCGACCTGGATGGATTCCATACCCTCTACTCGATGTTTGCCGCCCGCGAACAGGCACCGGAACGCGCACAGATATTCGGAGCCACCGTGCTCGACATGGATGATGTCGCCACCGAGCTCATCGACGAGCGACAGCACCCCCTGGAAATCCTGGCCCGGGGCTGGGCCCATGGACCGGTGCTCAATCTGCTGCAGGGCCGCTACAGCCGCAGCGAAGAGTGGGGGCGCCTGCTGCGCCCCTGGAAAACCACGGCGGCGCTGTTGCTTGCCGGCCTGCTGGTGTCCGGTGTCGCGACCGCGGTCGATTATGTCCGGCTCTCGGCCGAGCAGAAGCGGCTCAGCGCCGAGATCGAGGCGGTGTACCGCAAGGCTTTTCCGCAATCAAAGCGCGTGGTCAATCCGCGCGCCCAGATGGAGCAGCAGCTGAGCCAGCTGCAACGGCTCGCCGGCGGCGGTAACACCGACTTCCTGTTCATTCTGGCGGAAACCGCGAGCGTATTGCGCGCAACCCGGGGAATCGACATCCAGGGTGCCAGCTATCGCGACGGCCGCCTGGATCTGGAGCTGCACGCGGACAATCTGCAGATCCTCGACCAGCTCAAGCAGTCGCTCGCCGGCAGCGGACGCATGCAGGCCGAAATCCAGTCGGCGACCACCGAGGCGGGCCAGAAGGTCAAGAGCCGCATCCGCGTGCAGGGGGTGAGCACATGAAAGACTGGTTTTTCGGCCTCGAGCCCCGCGAGCGGCTGCTGGTCAGCGGCGGCGGTGCGCTCGTGGCGTTGCTGCTGTTGTATGTTGTGATCGTGGAACCGCTCGCCAGCGGCTACGCCAGCCTCAGCGAGGACGTGGCCGAGCAGAAGCAGACCCTGGTGTGGATGCAACAGGCCGCCCAGCAGGTCGCGGCCCTGAAACGCAGCACGCCCGGTGCCGCGCGCGGACTGGCCGGTCGCTCTCTGCTGGCCGTCGTGGACCAGTCGATGCGCTCGGCCGGGCTCGGCGACTCCATCAAACGGATCGAGCCGGATGGCAGCAAGGGCGTAAAGGTCTGGCTCGAGGGCGTTGTATTCGACGCGATGATTCTGTGGCTCGGCAACCTGACCCGGACCTATCAGATCCACACCAGTCTCATCACCATTGAGCCGCAGGGTAACGGGCGGGTCAACGCGCGGCTCACTCTGCTGGAACCCGGCGCATGAGGCTGTGGCACGGCGTCGCGCTGGGTGTAGGCGCGTATCTCCTGTTCATGATCGTGACCGCGCCCGCGGCCAGGGTTCTGCCCTGGGTGCAGCCCGAGGGGGTGCAGCTCGCCGGTCTCGAAGGCAGCCTGTGGTCGGGCTCCGCGGCGCTGGTCACGGCCACCCCGGTCCAGCTGCAGGATCTGCACTGGCAGCTCCAGCCCTTCGCGCTGCTGCTCGGGCGCGCCGAAGCCAGGCTGGAGGCCCGGCTGGAGGGGCGGCCGGTCTCAGCGCGGGTCGGGGAGGGACTGTTCGGCAGCCCGTACATGGCCGATGTCAACGCCACCGTCGCCGCTTCGGACCTGTTGCGCTGGCTCAGGCTCAATCAGGTCGCCGCAGATGGCAACCTGACGCTCGAGCTCAGCGAGGTGCAGTGGCCCGCGGGCACCGTGCCTGCGCTGACCGGCACCGCCGCCTGGTCGCCGGCCCGGGTCAGTGCCCCCGTCGAGCTGTCGCTCGGCACGGTGCGGCTGGCGACGGAAGCGCAGGACGGGATCACCGCCGGGAAACTGACCAGCAGCGGTGGCGCGCTGCTGGTGGACGGTGAGGTGCAGCTCCAACCGGACGGGGCTTACCGCCTCGATGCCCGAATCCGACAGGAGGGCGATGTGCCCGACGCCGTGGGGCAGTTTCTCACGACCTTCGCCGAGTATAACGACGGCCTCTATCGGCTCGAATGGGCGGACAGCCTCCTAGCCCTCCAATGACGGGTGCAGCACATGGATGTCAGCTTCCCTCGGGGCTCGGGCTGCGCGGGGGTGCCGAGCGGAGGGTGACCGCGTGACGAGACGAAAAGTGATTCCCATTGAGTCGATGACCCCGGAAACCAAGTGCGGCTACTGCACCCGGTCCATCTGCTGTACCTATATCTGCCAGCAGATCGATACGCCCCGTTCGAAGCGCGACTTCGATTTTCTGCTCTGGCAGATTTCCCACCGCGATATCCGCGTCTACAAGGATGAAGGCTGCTGGTACCTGCTGGTCGAAAACCCCTGCACCCATCTCCAGGCTGACGGGAGGTGCGGCATCTACGAAGACCGGCCCGAAATCTGCCGCGAGTACTCCAACGACTACTGCGAGTTCGATCAGTCGGCCGTGGAGGGCTTCGAGCTGTACTTCGACAGCTACCAGTCCCTGCTGACATACTGCAGGAAGCGCTTCAAGCGCTGGGGGCAGAGGCCGTACTGACCGATAGCCACGGAAGACACGGACGCGATATCAGTCAACCCCTTCAACCCACCATCGTGATCCGTGTTTTACGCGGCTATGGGGCAGAGGCCTTACTGATCGATAGCCACGGAAGACACGGACGCGATATCAGTCAACCCCTTCAACCCACCATCGTGATCCGTGCTTTCCGCGGCTATTCAGGATCCACAGTCCCCGCCAGGCCCTGCAGCAGTTCATCGAAACTCCTGATGGCGATGAACTCACCGGTCGGCTTAGGCGGTGAGCGGGTGTCGGGAACCGCGACGGCGCGCAGGAAACGGATGCCGAACTCGCGTGCGGCGCGCAGCACCGGAAGGCTGTCGTCCACGAACAGCGTGCTCCGGGGATCGAAGGGATCCCGATCGGCCAGCCGGGTCCAGAAGCGCGGATCCTCCTTGGGCACCCGAAAGGCGTGGGAGCAGATGAGGTGGTCGAAGTGCTGGGCCAGCCCGGTGCTTGCCATCTTCAGCTCGATGACCTGCTGGTGCGCGTTGGTCAGCAGGGCCACGCGCCTGCCGGTGTTGCCGATCGTCTGCAGAAACTCCACGACGTGCGGGTGGACGCTGATCAGATGCTCCAGCTCGCGCTTGAGCGCGGCGATGTCGAGGCCCAGCTCGTGGGTCCAGTAGTCGATGCAGTACCAGTCGAGGGTGCCTTCGACGGAGCGGAACCGCGGATACAGATGCTCCTTGGCCTGCTCTGGCGAAAGGCCGTGTTTTTGCGCATAGCGCAGCGGCACGTGTTCCAGCCAGAAATGGTTATCGAAATGCAGATCCAGCAGCGTGCCGTCCATGTCCAGGAACACGGTCTCGATTTCCTGCCAGGGCAGCGCGGCCTCCATGCTCACAGGTTAGCGCATACGGCGGTCGAATAAATACCGCGAGGCCGGTATGATGGGCGTCGAACCCGGGTATGGGCCACGGAACACACGGAAAGCACGGAAAAAGTCTTGTTCTGGGCCGGCGTGCTGTTGCACCCTTAGCGACTTTCAGCGCCCGGTAGGTTGGGCTGAACAGAGTGAAGCCCAACAATAGACACGCAATGGACATCACCGTCGTTCAGGCTCGTGGGCTCGGGGCGATGCCGTTTCAAGAAACCGGGTTGGTTTACCGCCTCAAAGCGGGCTCGACCCAAATCGTCATAGCTCAGCCGGTCAAAAGACAAAAATCTGTCCGTGCTTTCCGTGTCCTCCGTGGCTGAGACCCAATTTTGTATCTGCCGCGGCTATCCCAACAAAGCGAAACACCACCATGAACCCATGCGACTATCTCGATGAAGCCCGCGCCCTGGCAATAGAGGCGGGCGAGAAAATCCTGGAGATCTACAACACCGAATTTTCGGTCAGCGAAAAGGACGACCGGTCTCCGTTGACGGCGGCCGACATGGCCTCGCACCGGACCATCGTCAGCCGCCTGCGCGAGCTCACACCGGAGCTTCCCGTGCTGTCCGAGGAGGCGGCCGATATACCCTACGCCGAGCGCGCCGCCTGGCACAGCTACTGGCTCATCGACCCCCTGGACGGCACCAAGGAGTTCATCAAGCGCAACGGTGAGTTCACGGTGAACATCGCGTTGGTGCGCGACGGCGTGCCGGTGCTCGGCGTGGTGCACGTGCCGGTCAGCGGCGTCACCTATGCGGCCTGCGAAGGCCAGGGTGCCCTGAAAGAGGTGCCGGGGGAGGGCGAAAAGCGCATCCGCGTGCGCAAGCTCGGCGACGGCCCCGCGGCGGTGGTCGGCAGCCGCTCCCACCGCGGCGATTCCCTGAAAGCATTTCTGGATAAGCTCGGCGAATACGAGATTGTCAGCATGGGCAGCTCGCTCAAGATCTGCCTGGTGGCCGAGGGCGCCGCAGACGTCTATCCGCGTCTGGGGCCCACGTCCGAGTGGGATACGGCCGCGGCGCACTGTGTGGTCGAGCAAGCGGGCGGGTCGCTCACCGACCTGGAGATGCAGCCGCTGCGCTACAACACCAAGGAATCCCTCCTGAACCCCCATTTTCTCGTGTTCGGCGACGACAGCCGCGACTGGTCACAGTACCTGTGAGGCTGCGGGAATTCATTGCCACGGAAGACACGGAAAGCACGGACAGATTCTCGTGTGTTAGTCGCCCGGTCTGCGGGAATCGGTGGTGGAGAGCTAAGCTACCAAGGCAATAAACGAGCAAGGATCTCTTACCAACAGTGCCGCCCGCCGCGACTGCAGAACCCGAGCTGCACCGCACCGCAAGTCGAATGTCCGTGTTTTCCGCGTCTTCCGTGGCTACAACTGTCCGTGCTTTCCGTGTCTTCCGTGGCTACAACGAGCTCTTCGACGCCGCTGCCTTCAACTCCCGGTGGCGCCTCACCAACCATGCGACCAGCAGCACGGCGAGAAGCGCACCGAGCGTATCGGCGACCCAGTCCCACAGA